>NZ_OZ244111.1:0-172500 GCF_965215655.1 Nioella sp. | reverse complement strand
GCGGACCTGCCCGCCGATCAGCCCTGCACCGGCCATGGCCCCTGCCCCGGCCATCAGTTGGCGGCGGTTCAGGAACAGACCCTTTGGGGTTACGTCCGCATGGGTCAGGTCGTTTTTCCAGCGATGGGCCATTGGGATCTCCTGCATTTGCTTGCCGCGACACTGCCAAAGAGATGGGCCGCAACAAAGCGAAAGCAGCGGGGCTCACGGCATTGTTGGAATCTCGTGACCGCGGGGAAAAACTTCGTGCATGGGACGTGATGTGCCATCGGCCATCACCAGACGCACGTGGCGGCGGCGCAACTGGCGGGGTTCGGTCACGCCCACGGAATGGGCGATAGTCTCGACTTCCTTGATGATTCCCTTGGCGTAGCGCGCGACGCGATCCTCTTTCACCTCGACCACCAGGCCCTTCTGAAAGCGCGGATCATGGGTGGTGATGCCGGTTGGACAGGTGTTCTTGTTACATTTCAGCGCCTGGATACAGCCCAGCGAGAACATGAAGCCACGGGCGGATGTTACAAAATCGGCCCCCGCAGCCAGCGCCCAGGCCACATCACCGGGGTTCACCAGCTTGCCAGAGGCAATGAGCCGGACCCGATCCTTCAGCCCGTGCCGGTCGCGCAGGTCCGACACCATCAGCAGCGCCTCGCGGATCGACATGCCGACAAGGTCCATCAATGGCATGGGCGAGGCGCCGGTGCCGCCCTCGCCACCGTCAAGCGTGATGAAATCGGGCGCGCTGTCTTCGCCGCGTTCGATGATCAGGCGGAAGAGGTCCTCGAACGGCTCCGCCCCGCCCGCCACGGTCTTGATGCCGACGGGCTTGCCGGTGACCTCTCGGATATGAGCGATCATGTCCAGCAGGTCGCCCCAGTCGTCGATCTCGACGTGCCGGTTCGGCGACAGGCTATCCTCACCCGGCACGATGCCCCGGATCTGGGCGATCTCGGCTGTGATCTTTTCGGCGGGCAGGATACCTCCCTTGCCGGGCTTGGCCCCCTGCGCGAGCTTCAGCTCGAACATCTTTACCGCGTCATGGGCAGCGACCTCGCGCAGCTTGTCGTCGTTCAGGCTGCCATCGGGGTTGCGCACCCCATATTTGGCGGTGCCGATCTGAAAGACGATGTCGCAGCCGCCCTCCAGGTGATAGGGCGACAGCGCACCTTCCCCGGTGTTCATCCAGATCCCGGCTTTCTTCGCACCCCGGCTCAGCGCCTGCACGGCAGGCCGGGAAATCGCGCCGTAACTCATCCCTGAGATATTGAAGAACGACGGCGCCATATAGGGCTGCCGCGCCGTCGGGCCGATGATCATCGGTTCCGTCGAGGCATATTGGTTGTCCAGCGGCGGGAAGGCGGCATTCACGAAAATAGGCGTGCCGGGGATGGTCAGATCGCGGGTGGACCCGAAGGCCAGAGTGTTGGAGCCCCCCTCGGCGGCGTGGTTTACCCAGTCCCGCTGCGCCCGGTTAAAGGGCAGCTCTTCCCGGTCCATGGCAAAGAAGTACTGCCGGAAGAACTCTCCCAACGCAGTGAACAGCCCCCGGAACCGCCCGATCACCGGGTAATTGCGCCGGATCGCGTCATGGGTCTGCAACCGGTCATAGATGGCCACCAGCAGCAGAATCAGGACGATCACCCCGACCAGGAACAAAAAGGCCTGCGCCAGAAACTCCACGAAACTGAACATCATCGCCTTGTGCCTTTCAGTGCTGTTGGGTTGTCCGGAACCTTGCCCGCCCCGGCCTCGTCAATCAATCGGCGGATGGTCACAATCGGGCTGGATCATCACCGCGCGATCACGAGGCCTGCACGATTTTGTGAGTGGAAAACCGAAAACGCCGTGGCTTAGCGCGGCCAATCGTTTCGGCAATCCGGGTTTTCAAGGATTTGATGACGTTGCGAGGTCATCCAGCCCCGCCCTGTCCCCGTAGTCGAGGGCACATTCCTCAGGACAGGAGAACCAACAAATGATCCGTCGTACTTTTCTTGGCACCGCTGCCGCTGTGATGCTTTCCACCGCCGCCTTCGCGGACGGTCATTCCATGGACATCGTCGATACCGCCGTGGGCGCGGGCTCGTTCAACACGCTCGTCGCTGCCGTGCAGGCCGCCGGTCTGGAAGACACCCTGCGCGGTGACGGCCCCTTCACCGTCTTCGCCCCCACGGATGAGGCCTTCGCCGCCCTGCCAGAGGGCACCGTCGAAAGCTTGCTGATGGAGGAGAACCTAGATCAACTGGTCGCCATCCTGACCTATCACGTGGTCGCAGGCGCAGTCATGTCCGGCGATCTGTCCGACGGCATGATGGCCACGACCGTCCAGGGCGGCGAAATCGAGATCGGCACCATGGACGGCGTGACCGTGAACGGCGCCAATGTGGTCGCAGCCGATATCGAAGCCTCGAACGGCGTGATCCACGTGATCGACGCGGTGATCATGCCTTCGATGTAAGCACATCGGCCCGCCCTGACCGGCGGGCCTTTCCTTTGACCAAACAGGGAGATCCCCATGAACCGTCGTCAGTTTTTCACCGCCACCGCAGGGGCAGCCGCCGCATCGCTGGCAACACCCGCGATCCTGTCGGCTCAATCCGCGACCATCGTTGACCTCGCCGTCGCCACACCAGAACTCTCCACGCTTGTTACCGCCGTTCAGGCGGCGGGCCTCGTCGACACGCTGGCAGGCCCCGGCAACTTGACCGTTTTCGCGCCCACCAACCGCGCCTTCGAGCATCTGCCCCATGGCGTGCTGAACGGCCTTCTGCACGACATCCCGGCGCTGACCGACGTGCTGACCTACCATGTGTCGGCCGCCTACTACCCGGCCTCCGCCATCCTCGGCCAAAGGGGCCGCATCCCCACCGTTCAGGGCGGCTATATCCGCGCCAACGGGCAGGGTCATGGCGTGGTGCTGAACCACTCCGCGAACGTCACAACCGCCGATGTGATGGCCTCGAACGGGGTCGTGCACATCATCGATTCCGTGCTTCTGCCAGCCTGAGACCGTCCCCAACGGCTTACGGCAGAAAAAGGCGCCCCCGGAAGGAGATTTCCGGGGGCGCTGACATACCCCGTTTCCCCGTCCTTCACCTCACCACGAGCATCATTCCGGCCAGTTTCCTCACGTCGGTTCCGGCCATCCCCCTGATCGCCCCACCCCGGACAAGACACTGGCCGATGTACCCGCACGTCAAATCGCTCGATCAGACAATGACCGCTATGCGGCAAAAGCAGTCATTCGTTGCCTTTTTGAGATTGGTATGGTCGTATTTTTAAAAATTATTACTGAGATTTACCATGGAGGATTGGGAGCATGTTCGAACCGAGCGACATCGTCACTTCGGAGGCCGAGATCAGATCAGTCATTCCCGGAACGTTTGAGCGGCAGGTCCGCAAGGTCATAGATCACATCGACGAGCATGTACGCCTCTGGATCGAACGGTCCCCATTCATGACAATGGCCACCTACGCATCTTCTGGGGCCGTAGATGTCTCGCCAAAGGGCGACCCGGCTGGTTTTGTGAAAGTGATCGACGAAAAAACGCTGGCAATCCCTGACCGTCCCGGCAATCACCGCTTTGATAGTTTCCTCAACATTCTCGATACCGGCCGTATCGGGTTGATGTTCCTGGTGCCAAATCGACTGGAGGTTGTTCGGGTGAGCGGGACCGCGCAGGTGGTGCGCGATGCCGACTTGCGTGGACAAATGGCGGTCGATGGCAAAGTCCCGGACTTTGCCATCGTCGTGAGAGTCGAAGAAGCATTTTACCATTGCGGCAAGGCCGTAATCCGCTCTGCGCTTTGGGAACCCGAAAAGGCAGTTTCCGTTGAAGGTCTGCCAACCTACGGTCGCGCGCTGAAGGCGCATGGCGCACTGGACACGCCGCTCGAAGAGGTTGAGCGCCTTACAGAGGACAACCTGAAGTATCGGCTATACGACGAGTAGCCTGGTTACCGACGAGATGTGAAGCTGGTGTCGTCATAGAGGGTTTGTTGCGGCATTTTGTTGATTGCCGCGCCTGCATACACGCGCACTCTGGGCTCAAACCTGCCTTTGCTTCGTCAGTGCACCACGGCATCATCCGGCTTGGGCCGGTTCGAGGCTGACACCCGGTCACCCGCGATCAGCCCGTCGGTCCCGGCGCTGACATGCACGGTTTCGCCGTCCTTCACCTCACCAACGAGCATCATTCCGGCCAGTTCGCTCACATCGATTCCGGCATCCCATGGATCGACCACCCGGGCCAGACACTACCCGATAGGGCCGAAGGTCAAACCTCTCGATCAGACAATGACCGCTTGGCGGACGGAGCTGCCACTCAAAGCATGGTGGAAAGATAAAGCAGCATTTCACGAAATCGTTTTTCCACACATGCTTCCAGGCCCTTATGGGTCCATTGGTCATCACGGCGAAGACGCGGTCTATCAAAGACCTGCGGCCTCGAGACTCTCGAAATATCGATCGGCGGTTTCCGGGTTTTTGTAGGGAAAGATTGCCTTGAAGGCAGACAGATCGAAATCGGGACGTGCCGCGAAAAGCGCAGTCTTTGCGGCATTCATGCGATCTCTGTCTTCTAACATGACATAGCAGGCGGCGAGATATGCATGGATGTAGAAGGGGGGCGCGTGAATCCGTTCAAAGGCCAAAGCGGCCTCGCGGAAGCGCCCCAAAGTGTGAAGGCACCGGCCTTGGATTGACCAAAACCAATCGGGAAAGAAAGGATTGACCCGCATAGCCTCACGGATACGTTGCAGCCCTGCTTCGGACTGGTCGAGATACATCAGGAACCGACCATATTCGGTCAGGACAAGCTCATCGTTTGGATTGGCACGAAGCGCGGCCTGGAACCGAAATTCCGCCTGATCGTACTGCCGGTGAATGAACAGGCACATGCCAAGCGCAAGATGCCCCTTCGGCTCAGTTGGATCGAGAGAAACCGCCCTTTCGGCGGCCTTGACCACATCAGATAGC
Source organism: Nioella sp. (assembly GCF_965215655.1). Lineage (GTDB taxonomy): Bacteria > Pseudomonadota > Alphaproteobacteria > Rhodobacterales > Rhodobacteraceae > Nioella. The sequence goes on along the minus strand of NZ_OZ244111.1, from coordinate 167,525 downwards.
TCAACACTCGCATCGATGTTCCAGCGCAGGTACAAACGGGCCATGGCCAGCCAACCATGCGCCCGGCCGTAATCAGGCGACCGCTGAATAGCGAGTTCGAATAGTCGCTGCGCCTCAAGATAGCCTTCTTCTGAAAACCTGTGCAGCGCAGCGATACCTTTAAGTACCAACTCATAGCTTTCCAAGTTGTCCGGCCGGTTCTCGGCGACGTGACTTAATACGCTAGCAGCTATTCGATCTGCTGTGGTGGCCGCAACGGTTCTCGCGATTTCGGCTTGGATATCGAAAACGTCCATCAACTCGCGATCGAAACGCTCGGCCCAAAGCTCGTGTCCCGTCTCGCAGCTTACGAGGTGCGCAGCCACGCGCAGCTTGCCAGCCGCGACACGCACCGAGCCACTGAGATAGAAGCGCACGCCAAGCTCCGCGCCGATCTGTTTCGCACTGAGTGTTTCTTCATCGACGCGAAGGGCCGACTGCCGCGAGACGACAAGGATATCCGGCACGCGCGAGAGTTCCACTGTGACATCCTCTGAGATGCCTTCACCAAGGAATTCGGCTTCACTATCCTTTGGCAACCCGCGGAAGTGCAATACCGCTATCGAGGGTCTGGCCGGTGCCTTTATGGTAGATGCGGGCATGTTGCCGGGCGCATCGATCAATTCAGCCGGCTCAGACGATTGACGCCTGTCGCGGCGGATTTGCTGTGCGATTTCTGTGCTTAGGGCTTCAGGAGCCACGCCAAGTTCCCGTGCGAGAACGCTTTCAAGGCTTGCGTATTGCCGCAAAGCCGCGTCGTAGCGGCCCTGCGCTTGATAAGCCTTCATGACACGGCGGTGGACATGCTCTTGTAGCGGGTCGAGCTGAAGAAGCATTTGGCCCACCGTGATCATTTCATCGTAGCGCCGCTCTCGGGCGTACAGGTCCGCTAGCCTTATCAGCGCAGCCGTTTTACGCGAGCGCAAGGTTCCACGTTCGGCATCCAGCCAACGATCGAATTCTGGAGTGACGGCGCCGAAACCTTCTAGAAACTCGCCTCTGAATTGCGCGGCAAGTTGTTCCAAATCTTCTTTGCCGTTGGCTTCTACAAGACGGAGCATATCGACCAGGTCTGAACGAATGCGCCGCTCGTCGAGCCGGATAGTTTCAGCCGAAGCCACTAGTACGGACGCTGCGCCACCCAGGGCCTTGCGAAGAGCCGAGAGAGCCTGGCGAAGACTTGCACGCGCCTGTGCCTCCGGTACATCGCCCCACAGAAGTCCGGACAAAGTTTCGCGGGGAACGTTCATCCCGACGCGATGGCAAAGGTAAGCCATTAGCGCGGCGGGCTTCCTGCCAGGCAACGGCAGCTCCGCCCTGCCGGAGTGCATTCGCATCGGTCCAAGCAGGTTAATCGTCACGTCGGTGCGGTCACTGTCAGACAACCGTCAATGTCCTTTTTGCGCTCTGTTAACGCCACACGCCACGAGCGATTGACGCCCTTTGGCTAGAGTACGTTCAGACGAAACAGAAAGCCAACGGAGACTGACATGTATGATTTTGATGCTCACACCCGCCAACTCGCCAACCTCGAAACCGCAGTCCGCGACGCACGCCAGAAGAACGTAAATTTTCGCATGCCGTCGATGCGGGTGATCTCGGTCGTGGTGTCTTTGCTGATCGCTGGAACAGTGTTCGGCGCAGGTGTGATCTGAACTTGCCAACTGCCAACTGGAAAGAGCCCCGCTTCTGCGGGGCCTTATCTGTCAGCGGTCGGCAGAGTTGGCTCGAAGCCGCAAGTCTGCTCCCGAGAACTGGAGTCTGGTGCCGCTAGTGTATTGAAGCTTCGCTACACATGCGAGCGTCTGAACGAGCTCACTTCTGCTCAGGGCTCAAACCGGCCATTCCCAAAACAAAAGGCCCCGCCTGAGCGGGGCCTTCTATTCGTCAATGCACCACCGCATCATCCGGCTTGGGCCGGTTCGAGGCTGACACCCGGTCACCCACGATCAGCCCGTCGGTCCCGGCGCTGACATGCACCGTTTCGCCGTCCTTCACCTCACCGGCCAGGATCATCTCGGCCAGCTGGTTTTGCAGGGCGTTCTGGATCACCCGCTTCAAGGGACGAGCCCCGAAGACCGGGTCATAGCCCTCATCCGCCAGCCACTTCCGCGCGCCTTCATCCAGATCCAGCGTGATCTTGCGATCGGCCAGACGCTTTTCAAGACGACGCAGCTGAATGGCCACGATCCCATCCATATCGGCCCGCGTCAGGCGGTCAAAGATGATGGTCTCGTCCAGACGGTTCAGGAACTCAGGCCGGAAATGGGCGCGCACGGCGTCCATCACGTCCCGCTTGGCGGCGGAACTGTCGGCCCCGTCAGGCAGTTGGCTCAGCGCCTGCGCCCCGAGGTTCGAGGTCAGCACGATGAGCGTCTGCTTGAAATCCACCGTGCGCCCCTGCCCGTCGGTCAGCTGACCGTCATCCAGAACCTGAAGCAGCACATTGAACACGTCCGGATGCGCCTTCTCGACCTCGTCGAACAGCACCACCTGATAGGGCCGGCGCCGCACCGCTTCGGTCAGCACGCCGCCCTCGTCATAGCCGACATAACCCGGAGGCGCGCCGATCAGGCGGCTGACCGCGTGTTTCTCCATGAACTCAGACATGTCGATGCGCACCATCGCCTGATCGTCGTCAAAGAGGTACTCGGCCAGAGCCTTGGTCAGCTCCGTCTTGCCCACGCCGGTCGGCCCAAGCATCAGGAACGACCCAAGCGGCCGGTTCTCGTCGTTCAGACCCGCCCGAGCCCGGCGCACGGCGTTCGAAACGGCGGTGACGGCGGTCTTCTGACCGATCACGCGCTTGCCGATTTCCTCTTCCATGCGCAGCAGCTTCTCGCGCTCGCCTTCCAGCATCTTGGACATGGGGATTCCGGTCCAACGCTCAACGACGCTCGCGATCTGTTCGGGGCGCACGGCTTCCTCGACCATCAGGTCATTGTCCTGCTGCTCGGACTCCGCCAGTTGCTTTTCCAGCCCCGGGATGACGCCATAAGACAGCTCCCCGGCGCGGGCCAGGTCGCCCTGCCGCTTGGCCTGATCGAGTTCCGCACGGGCATGGTCGAGCTTTTCCTTCAGCCCACGGGCCGATTCCAGCTTGTCGCGTTCCGACTGCCATTGCGCCGTCAGCTCCGCCGATTTCTGCTGCAACTCGGACAGGTCCTTTTGCAGCTTCTCCAGGCGGTCCTTCGATGCTGCATCATCCTCTTTCTTCAGCGCCTCAGCCTCAATCTGCTTTTGCAGGATATCGCGGTCGAGCGCGTCGAGCTCCTCTGGCTTGGAGTCCACTTCCATCCGCAACCGGCTGGCGGCCTCGTCCACAAGGTCGATGGCCTTGTCCGGCAGGAACCGGTCGGTGATATAGCGGTGGCTGAGCTGCGAGGCCGCGACCAGGGCAGCGTCGGAAATCCGCACCCCATGGTGCAGCTCATACTTCTCCTTGATGCCGCGCAGGATCGAAACGGTATCCTCCACCGTCGGCTCCTCCACCATCAGCGGCTGGAACCGGCGGGCAAGGGCCGCGTCTTTCTCCACATATTTGCGATATTCATCCAGCGTCGTGGCCCCCACACAGTGCAACTCGCCCCGCGCCAGCGCCGGCTTGATCAGGTTCGCCGCATCCATCGCGCCATCAGTCTTACCCGCGCCCACAAGCGTGTGCATCTCGTCGATGAAGAGGATGATTTCCCCGGCAGCCGCGGTGATCTCGTTCAGCACGGCCTTCAGCCGCTCCTCGAACTCGCCCCGGTATTTCGCACCGGCAATCAGCGCGCCCATATCGAGCGCCATGAGGGTCTTGTTCTTGAGGGATTCCGGCACGTCGCCATTGACGATCCGCAGGGCCAACCCCTCGGCAATCGCCGTCTTACCGACGCCGGGTTCGCCGATCAGCACCGGATTGTTCTTGGTCCGGCGGCTCAGCACCTGCATGGCGCGGCGGATTTCCTCGTCGCGGCCAATGATCGGGTCGATCTTGCCCTCGCGTGCCGCTTCCGTCAGGTCGCGGGCGTATTTCTTCAGCGCCTCATAGCTGTCTTCGGCCCCGGCACTATCCGCCGTGCGCCCCTTGCGCAGATCGTTGATCGCCGAATTCAGCGCCTGAGCATTCACCGCGCCTGCGTCCAGCGCGTCCTTGGCCTTGGATTTCACCATGGCCAGCGCGGTCAGGATGCGTTCGACGGCGACGAAGCTGTCGCCCGCTTTTTCAGCCAGCTTCTCGGCCTCGGTCAGCACCTTCACGGTCTGCCCGTCCATGTAAAGCTGCCCGGAATCGCCGGTCACTTTCGGAAGTTTCGACAGCGACAGGTCAACCGATTCCACCACCCGTTTGGCGTTGCCGCCCGCCCGGGTGATGAGGTTCGAGGCCATGCCCTGATCGTCGTCGAGAAGTGCCTTCAGCAAATGTTCGGGAACCAGTTTCTGATGGTCTTCCCGCTGTGCGATGGTCTGCGCGGCCTGAAGGAACCCGCGCGCGCGGTCGGTGAACTTCTCCAAGTTCATGCCAAGTCTCCTTTTCACAAGCGCCCGTCCGTTGCCCCGCCCAGAATTCCGGCACGGAGGCATTTGCGGGCCTTGTCAGATAGATGGGAAAGGACACGACCCATCACAAGACCGCGACGAAGGATTCCCTTTCGAAAAAATCTTCCCATTTCTTTTGAACCGGGCGGCACCCCCGCCCGACATATGACCATAAGCCATAGCCGGAACCCGAAGCCATGACCCGCATCGCCCTGACCCAAGTCGCCTATGACGCCCGCCGCGCCTGCTTTCATGCCCGCGCCGTGCTGGACGACCGCGCCCCGGTCGACTGCCGCTGGCACGGCCCGCAAGGGGCCGCGTTCTCGCGCATTGCCTCCGGCCTCTCGCAGGCCGCCCTCCGCCACCGGCGGTAACAGTTTCCCCAAGGCGCAGCCGCCTGCCCCCGTCCCTCACTGGCTGCGCCCTCAGACAGGATGACCCCCGTCCCTCAAGGTCTCCTGCTGCCCGGCCCGGTCGCTTCCCCCCGTCGCGACCGGGCCGTTTTCTGTCTGACCGCATGGACAGCAGGCGCATCGCCCCCTAAAGCATCGCCCCAGTGCAACCGGAAGGACCCAAGCCATGAGTGATGACCGCCTGATCGCCGCCCTCGACGTGCCCAATGCCCTGCAAGGCATGAAACTGGCCGAAGAGATCGGTGATGCCGTCAGCTTCTACAAGATCGGGCTGGGGATGCTGACCGGTGGCGGGCTGGCACTGGCCAATGAACTGAAGCAAGAGCACGGCAAGCGCATCTTCCTGGACATGAAGCTGTTCGATATCGGCGCGACGATTGAAGCTGCCGTGCGCGGGCTGGCGCAGTTCGACCTGGATTTCCTGACCGTGCAGGGCGACCCGCAGGTTGTGCGCGCCGCGAAAGAGGGCGCAGCGGGCAGCGGGCTCAAGATCCTCGCCGTCACGGTGCTGACCTCGCTCGACCGGGGCGATCTGGATGCCAACCTGATCAAAGCGGGCGATGTGCAGGATATCGTGCTGCAACGCGCCGCCAACGCGTTCGAGGCCGGGGCCGATGGCGTCATCGCGTCCCCCCACGAGGCCGCGCTCATCCGCGCCCTGCCCAATGCCGCTGGCCGCCTGATCGTCACCCCCGGCGTGCGCCCCACAGGAAGCGCCAAGGGCGATCAGAAGCGGGTGGCCACCCCGGCGCAGGCCATCACCGACGGGGCCGATCATATCGTCGTGGGTCGCCCGATCTGGACGGCCACGGACCCCCGCGCCGCGGCGCAGGCGATCCTCGCAGAGCTGCCCTGACCCAAGCCCGAGCCGAGGGGCGAAGTCCCCGCAGGCGAGATACAGTCTTGCGCCGTCAGGCGCGCAATTGGGTCAGACTCAGTTCTCGTTGATATCGTGGTCGAAGGTCTTCACCTGGCCGCGATAAACGCCCAGGAACCGGCGCAGCAGCAGCCAGGCGACCAGCGACACCACCGCGAAGCTCAGCAGAAGAACGGGGACCGATCCGGTGATGAACGTGGCAGGCGCCCCGCCGATCAGCAGGATCAGCGCGATCACCCCGGCCCCGGCCCCGAACCCCAGCAGAACGAAGGTGGGCAGGATCACCTCGCCAATCGCCAGAAGGATCGCCAGCGCCCCCCAGGCCCACCAGGTATTCCAGATATCCATCAGGCCCGCCCTTTCAGCATCTGGAAGGCCTTGCCGAAGGCATCGGCGGCATCGGCCGGCACGATGATGGTCTGCGTCCCCTGCCCCTGCGCCACCTGCGCAATGGATTCCACCTGCTTGAGCGCGATCTGGTACTGCGCGGCCTCCAGCCCGTTATCGGCAATCGCTTCGGCCACGACGCGGGTCGCATAGGCCTCTGCATCGGCCTGAATCCGGCGCGCCTCGGCGATCTGCTGCGCGGCGTAGAGCTCCGCATCCGCATTGAGCTCCACCGCCCGCTTGGCGCCCTCGGCCTCGGTCACCTGCGCCCGGCGCGCACGCTCGGCGTTCAGCTGCTGAAGCATCGCGTCCCGCGTCGCCTGGTCGAGGTTCACGTCGAGGATTTCGGCCCGCGTTACCTCGATCCCCCAGGCGTCAACGGCGTCCTCCACGCTCGTCTTGATCGCAGAGATCAGGGCAGAGCGGTTCGACTGCACCTCGTCGAGATCCATCTTGCCGATCTCGGCCCGCACGATCCCGGCCACGGTGGTGGAAATCGCCCCATCCACGTCGCGGATCCGGTACACGGTCTTCTCCGGCTCAAGAATGCGGTAGAACACGCTGGTATCAATCTGCACCAGCACGTTGTCCTTGGTGATCGCGTCCTGGCTGGCATTGGGCAGCTGACGCTCCAGGATCGAAATCTTATGCGCCACCCGGTCGAGGAACGGCACGATAAAGTTGATCCCCGGCCCCAGCACAGACCGCAGCCGCCCGAACCGTTCGACAACGAATTTCTGGCTCTGCGGCACGATGCGAATGCCAAGGTAGATGCAAAGAAGGATGAACCCTGCCAGCAGCAGGATCACAAGATTGCCGCCCAACAGGGCGTCGAGAATGGCTTCGATATCCATGGTATTGGTATCCTCGTTCTTCATACGCGGAACTATGCAGTCGGGTTGAAAATTGGTCTAGGGCGTATGTGGGCCGGTTTGGCCGCAAGAACAAGGCCGATCTGAGCGAGGCCCGGTCAGGGCCCGCTTGTGACTGGCCCTTTACGGTCGGCAATCGCGACCCAAACCACCCCCTTGTCAGAGGATGGCAGGCGCGCTGGTGCAGTCCTTTGATGTCAGTTCAGGCCACAGCCTTCCCGGCCAGCTTCGCAACGATCCGCCCCGGCACCTGCCTTGCGCTCATCGCTCGCGGATAAGGCAGTTCTTCCATCTCGGGCACATCACCGTAGAGGGTCTCGAACTCGGCGTAGTTGTCGAAGACGCGGCGCGAGACGTTGTCGATGAAGGTCTCGGCAGGCGCACCATTGGCCAGGATGATCTCATGCGCTTCGGTCTCGATATGATAGACCGTGTAGGCCTCACCCATTTCCGTCAAAGGCACCTGCGTGATCGTCGTCCCGTTCACCAAAGCCCCGGCATGGCAGATGACACCATCCACCAGCATTCCATGGTCCGCCGTCACGGTAAGATCCGTATGCGGCAGCCCCTCGCCCAGAGACCCGGCCGCAAACCGCACCGGCATCAGCCGTTCGGCGGGTCCAAACCGGGTGGATACGGTCTGACGGCCGATCCATTTCACCGGAACGCTTCGCCCGTGTTGATTACAGATCAGATCCCCGATTTGCAAAAGCTCTACCGGCTTCTGACCGGATGGGGTGTCGATGCGCGTGCCGGACAGGAAACAATTGACCGCAGCGGTTGATATCAGCCGCCCCTGCAAGGTGATCGTATCCCCCGAAGCTGAAAAATGCCCTGTCAACTCACCGGAATGCGGGATGAAATATGCGTTGGGGTCACCGACCGACTGGAATATTGCATATTCGTCCCCAGTGGTCGGGTGGATATACACAAACCCGATATAGGGTTGTGTCGGCGTGTTCAGGTAATCATCCGCATCGATCCCGACGGGAGAGTTGTCATCAAAGACTGTGTAGCTCCCGGCAGAGAATTCTGCTGTTCCGGTATAGGTGAAGATGCTCGTCCCCGGCCATCCGGACGTATCCAACCTGACGACATATGTTCCAGTGAAAACAATCGGCATAGCGAATCCTTTTAATAATCCCGGGCACCGCGCAGGAACGGGCCCGACCCCTCGAATAGGCTAAGCAGGATAAGGGGTTTGCCGAAGCGATCAAGTTCCATGTGGCAACGGGCTTCTGCTTTGCCGCACGGAAACAGACGCTATGCGCGCAAAACCCAAGAGCCACAACATGTAATTGACCGGTTAGAACGCCCGGCTTTCAGGCGTTTAGGCCACGGCCTTTCTGGCCAGTTTCGCAACGATCCGCCCCGGCACCTGCCGGGCACTCATGGCGCGGGGATAGGGCAGCTCTTCCATCTCCGGCACGTCACCGTAGAGGGTTTCGAACTCGGCGAAGTTGCCAAAGGCGCGGCGGGAGACATTGTCGATGAACGTCTCAGCTGGCGCACCGTTGGCGAAGATGATCTCATGTTCCTCGGTTTCGATATGATAGACCGTGTAGGTCTCGCCCATCTCAGAGAGCGGCACCCGCGTGATCGTGGTCCCATTCACCAGCGCACCGGCGTGGCAGATGACGCCATCGACCAGCATGCCATGATCGGCGGTGACCGTCAGGTCGCTATGGGGCAGGCCATCACCCAGAGACCCGGCTGCAAACCGCACCGGCATCAGCCGTTCCGCAGGGCCAAAGCGGGTGGAAACCGTCTGGCGGCCGATCCATTTGACGCGGACCAGTGACCCGTCGTGACTCCGCACGCGCTCACCGATCTGAAGTTGTTCAACCGGTGTCTCTCCCTTTTCGGTAGAGATGAGCGTGCCAGCCGCGAAACAAACGGCATATGCAGAAGTGTCTAGAGAGAAATCGCCGTTCTGATAGGTCGCGGGAAAATCAGATTCGGCTGCGGTTGCAGACAACAGCAACGTGCGGTCGCCCGGAAGGCGGTCGAACACAAGGAACTCGTGTCCATTGTTGGTGAAGGATCCCACGTAGACGTAGCCGGCGACCGAATTCAAGTCATCGCCAACGTCATAGAAACCGTCGTCCGTATCCGGAGAGGACTGAACTCCTGAACCAGAGGAGCTGCTGGCCAAACTTCCATCGGAAGTGAAATAGGTAAGCAGGTTTGAATAAGCAAAATCCGCCATATCTTCTCCAGAGTATTATATCTCTTTGCAGTCAACAATTTCGCGTTGTGACATTGCAGTCAACTCTAGCGGAAAGCTTCGGCAGACGTTTGTGGTGCCTTTGTCGCAAATATCTTCGATCTCGGAACACCCAAAGACGTGCACATGTGACCCATTTGTCGCGAAACGAAAGGGCAGCGCATCCTGCGCCGCCCCCTTGGGTGTCAGAATGATCTACGGGCTACTCAGCCACAGCATGCGTCTGCGCCAAATTCCGAAACACGCAGTGCAGAACGCCGCCATGTTCGATATACGCGATCTCGATGGCGCAGCCAGGGGATCAGGCCGCGTGCTGCCCCGCCAGTCTATCCCGGATCGCCGCCGGCACCTGCCGGGCGCTCATGGCACGCGGGTAGGGCAGTTCTTCCATCTCCGGCACGTCACCGTAGAGCGCTTCGAACTCCGCGTAGTTGTCGAACACGCGGCGGCTGACATTGTCGATGAAGGTCTCAGCCGAAGCCCCATTGGCAAGGATGATTTCATGTTCCTCGGTCTCGATGTGATAGACCGTGTAGGTCTCGCCCATCTCGGACAGCGACACGCGAGTAATGGTCGTCTCGTTCACCAAGGCCCCGGCGTGGCAGATCACCCCATCGACCAGCATCCCGTGATCCGCAGTTACCGTCAAATCGGTGTGCGGCAGGCCATCACCCAGAGACCCGGCTGCAAACCGCACCGGCATCAGGCGTTCGGCGGGGCCGAAGCGGGTGGAGACGGTCTGGCGGCCAATCCATTTGACGTGAACTGCCGTGCCATCGGCGATAAGAACCCGATCACCGATCTTCAGACCCTCGACGGCGCACTCGCCATCAGGCGTCGCGACAAGAGTGCCAGCCGCAAAGCAGTTGACGTCACCGATCGTGGGTGTCGAATTGAGCCAGGTTGTATCTCCATCGGTGGTGCGGCCCACCGAATTACCAGTCGAAGAGGCAACACCGTTTTCTGTTGGGCCGACTTGAGTAGCCCCGGAATGTGCAGATGTCAGGAGGCCAATTCCCGCAGTGATGCTCGCGGGTAAAGCAGTATCCCCCGCGAATACGACGAACTCATTGTTGTCCGGATCGTAGAGAAAGATGTAGTCGTTGTCGGCGAGACCATAGGCAGAGTCCGAATAATCCGCATCTGACCCGTTCACGTTCTGGATCGGGTTGGTCGTGCCCGCGGCGCGATCGACCGAAACGTAGAACCCCCCTGCCGGGATCGTCGTGCCGCCCGGGACGGTGTGCCGCAACACGCCGCTTTCCCAGATTTCCCATCCGGAAATGTCAACCGGCGAACCGCTGTTGTTGTACAGCTCGATAAATTCGTCAGAGCTGTTGCCGACACCATCCCCGTTCAGGTCTTGTGACACTCCGGAAGGATCGAAGCTGATTTCATTGATGACGACCCCGCTCAAATTCGCTGTTGTTGCTGGCAACTTGCCGCCCCCCTTGGACAATTAACCTTTGTTGAGCGGTAGCATACAACAGGACGCGATTCCAGTTTCGCGCCAGCGCTCCATACAGCTGTTCAGGTTCAAAGCGTTCGGCAGGTGCGTCCCTGGCTACGCTACGGGCGCATGGCCACTGGATGGAACGGGATCACACCTGCCCGCACAGATAGAAGAGACAAGAGTGGGCAGCTTGCCCACCGCAACCAGCCCCCCTTCCTAATCGCCGACCCGCCGGTGGACGACCGACCTCGGAGCGGCGCGTGTTATCTCTCCGCCCCGAACAGCTCAACTGCCGCGCGACCCATTACCAATCCGCTCCCGGTTTGGGCGGTGAGGTCGGGACAGGTTGACTGGGTCTACCGGACTCCTGCCAAGCCCGCTTTTGTCTGCACGGGGGGTGTACGGGGGGTGTACGCCCGGTGCACGGGTGGCGCCCCCCTGTTTTCGGGGTTTTCGCATAGCGCCATCCGTGCTCTGCTGACGCGCAAGGAGGATCCCATGAACGGTGCCCAATCGCTTGTGAAAACCATGCTGGCCAGCGGCGTGGACGTCTGTTTCGCCAATCCCGGTACGTCCGAGATGCATTTCGTCGCGGCGCTCGACAGCCACCCGGACATGCGCTGCATCCTGTGTCTGTTCGAGGGCGGAACCTCCGGCGCGGCGGACGGGTATTTCCGCATGTCGGGTCGCGTGGCGGCCACCATGCTACACCTCGCGCCGGGCTTCGGGAACGCCTTCTCGAACCTGCACAATGCGCGCAAGGCAGGCAGCGGCATTGTCAATATCATGGGCGATCACGCGACCTATCACCTGGCCTATGAGAGCCCCCTGAAGGGTGATACCGAAGGCATCAGCCGCGCCATAAGCCATTGGACTCGCAGCTCTCTTTCCTCGGTCGACGTGGCAAGTGACGGGGCCGACGCGATCCGCGCGGCGCGGGCGATGAATGGCCGGATCGCCACGATGATCCTGCCCGCCGACACCGCCTGGGGCGACGGCTCCGACCCGGTGACAGCCGCCGCCCCGCCACCGCTTCACCGCCCGTCCGATGCAGCGCTTGATGCGGCGGCGGCGGCTTTGAAAACCGAAGGCGCGGCCCTGCTTCTGGGCGGTCAGGCAACCCATGGCCCGCTGCTGCATCTGGGGGCGCAGATCGCGCAGGCCGCCGGATGCCGGATCCTGACGCCCCTGCACAGCCCGCGGATGGAGCGCGGCGCCGGAACGCCCCCGGTCGAGCAACTGCTCTACCCCGTCGACGCCAACGCCGCGCTGCTGAAGGACGTCCGCAGCCTCGTCGTCTGCGGCACCCATGCACCGGTCAATTTCTTTGCCTATCCCGGCAAGCCCTCACTGCCCACCCGCGCCGACATTCATATCCAGGAACTGGCGGATGCCACCATGGATTTAGGCTATGTTCTGAATGGCTTGGCCGACAGGCTCGGGGCAAGATCCGAGCATGTGGCGCCGGTTGACCTGGCCCTTCCCGATCGCCCCGACGGTCCCCTGACCCCGGCAAGCGCGGGGGCCCTGATCGCGCGCGTCATGCCCGAAAACACCATCGTCGTGAACGAGGCCGTGACTTCCGGCGCACCCATTGCCGAGGCGACCCGGACCGCGCGGCGCCATGACTGGCTGATCACCATGGGCGGCGCCATCGGGCAATGCCTGCCCTGCGCCACCGGCGCGGCGGTGGCCTGCCCGGACCGCAAAGTGATCGCGCTGACGGGCGACGGGTCGGCCATGTATACGCTGCAATCGCTGTGGACCATGGCGCGCGAACGGCTGGACGTGACGGTGATCGTCTTCGCCAACCGGGGGTATCAGATCCTTCGGGGGGAACTGGCGGCCATGGGGGTCACGCAAGTGGGCCGCAACGCGCAGGCCATGTTCGATGTGGACGATCCGCTGCTTGACTGGGTGGCGCTGGCAAAGGGCCATGGCGTCGAGGGCACCCGCGCGACCACGGTGGACGAGATGGAGGCTGCGCTGGAAGAGGCCATGGCGGCCAATGGACCGCGCCTGATCGAGGTGGTGATCTGAGTGACTACTCCATCGGCGGCATCACGGTCAGGAAGGTCTCGCCGTTCCAATTGAGCGCCTCGAAGCAATAGCCCGCGCTGCTGACCCCGCACCAGCCGCCATCGCGCCCGATCAGCAGAACCGGCTCGCCGTCCCAGTCGATGACACGCCAGCCAAGTGCCTGCCACTCATAGGTTTCGTCGCCGACAAAGGCGTAGAGGGAGCATCCGCCCGAGCCGCAGTAGGGTGACAACGGCGTGGCGGAGCATTCGAGATAGCTCGTGTCGAGCAGCGTTTCCGGGGTCCCGTCGCCGGTCAGATCCACTTCGACCACGGCGCGATCACCAACATGTAGAACGCCTTCTTCCCACAGGGCGCAATCCCGCACGGCTTCGGTCAGCAGGGCGTCTGGTGCGTTCTGCGCCATGGCCTGGGCAACGCCGAACACAAGGAATGCGGAGCTAATAAGGGATTTCACGGGTAAATCCTCTCGTTGGAAATGCCAACAGGGTTGCCTTGTTTTCCCTCTGCGCAAATGGCCCGTTCAGCCAAGCGGCGGCAATCCTTTGACCACACCTTCCTGCACCACGTCGGGATCATAGGCCTTGCGGGCGAAGACCTCTCTCACCATCGGCTCGAACACCTCCAGCGGTTCGTACTCATAGTCGGGATCGAAGGAGGACTGGTCCCACCTTTCGCAGAAATCGGCGCAGCTTTGCCAGCAGGGGTGATCCTTGAACCGGTCGCGTGCATCCTTGTCCCATCCGTAATGGTGGCCGTAGTAGAACATCTGGAAGATGCCGTGATGTTCGACGGTCCACGCCACCTCGTCGCGCACGAAGGGGCGGATCACCTCAGCGGAAAACCGGTCATGGTTCTGCGGGGCCAGCCCGTCGCCAATGTCATGCAGGAGCGCGCCCACAATCCAGTCAATATCGGCCCCTTCGCGCAGCGCGCGGGTGCCAGATTGCAGCCCGTGTTCCAGCCGCGTGATCGGGTAACCTTCCAGCGAAACCTCGCCCTGACGGCGCAGCTCGTCCATGATGCGGTCAGCGGTCAGCGCGAGATAGGGTTTTTCAAGCTTCTCCAGCAGCTCGTAATCCTCTTTCGTGCCATCCTTCATCTGGGTGAAGCTGACGATTTGATCTGCTGTCATCCTGCGATCCTCCTAAAGCATCTTCCGGGCGTAGAGCCCAACCTGCCCCTCAGCCCCCGCCGTCAGCGCCGCCGACTGCGCCGCAAGCACCTCTTCATACAAGGCAAGCGACCCGGGATCGAACAGCCGCGCGGGCGGGGCGACTTTGATCCAACCCTGCATCTCATCCTTGCCGCGCACAAGCATCGCATAATCGCGGGTCAGATCAGGCTGCCGCACCTCGGGCGTGACATAGCGTATGGCCATGCCGATACGGCGGTCGTCCGACATGTTGGGGCCGGACGCATGGAAGGTGCGGCCATGATGGAACGACATCTCGCCGGGTTTCAGCGCACCGAAGACAGCGTCCTCCTCGTTGATGCCTTCGATCTGCTGGCCGCGGGACAAGAGGTTATCGGCATCAAACGTATCCGCATGGGGCACGATGGCGTTCTTGTGGCTGCCGGGGATGAACCGCATGCACCCTGCCTGAACAGACACATCGGACAGCGCCAGCCAGGCGGTCAGCTCCTCATCCGTTTCGCCCATGCCCCAATAGGTGATGTCCTGGTGCCAGGACACGACCTTGGTGGTGCCCGGTTCCTTGATGAAGAGCTCCACCGACCAGACCAGCAGGTTGGGGCCGAGGATCGAACTGACCGGATCGAGGATGCCGGGATCGGAAGCGATGCGATGGAGCAACGGGATGACCAGTTGCCCGTTGACCCGGAAGAACTGGTTCAGGTCATGGCTACCCGCACCGGCGGCGTGCTCTCGCTCCAGTGCCTCAACCTCGGCGCGCAGCGCGGCGGCAGTGTCTGGGTCGAAGGCCCGGACCGGGTGCAGAAAGCCGTCGCGCGCATAGCGGGCGGATTGATCGGGGGTAAGGAAATCGGCCATGGATGATCCTGTGTGTCTTACTCATCAACACGCTGCCGCCACGGCAAGTCCCCTGTCCTGTTCGATTCCGACTCCTCAATGGTCGCCTTTGGGCATCAAAGCTGTGGATGACCCAAGTTTTTCATTGTCAGACCGGGCTCTGCCGGGTTTCATACGCCGCGTACTGGATGGGAACATTCTGACTATCAATAAAAACGGGGAGACCAAGATGGGCAAACGCGATGAACTGATCGCCAAATATGCAGATGATCTGCGCAACAAATGCGGGATGGAACCCGACATGGACCTGCTGACCAAGGTCACGATCGGCTGCGGCCCCGCGATTTACGACGCGGACGCATCGACGGTTGCCGGGTCTCAGCCCAGTGAACTGGAAACGGTGAAGAAGAACTTCCTGATGAAGAAGCTCGGCCTTGCCGATAGCGACGACCTGATGGCCGCCATCGACTCGGTGATCGAGACCTATGGCAAGTCCGAACGCAACAAGTACCGCGCCGTCATCTACTACATGCTGACCAAGCATTTCGGCAAGGAAAGCGTCTACGGCTAAGCCGGAGCGACAGCGAACCCATTAAGGCCTGCCCGCATCGGGGCGGGCCTTTTTCATGGTCCAGTGGCCGGGGTTTGAATAGAATTGTCCGGGCAATTCAGTTGATCGCGCGGCCCGCCAAAGGCTAGGATCAACCCTGTCCCGACCAGGATGGCGGACCCTCATAGAACACGTGCGGAGCGAGAAATTGCGCGTGGGTAAAGGAGGGTCCCGGGGGGTCGGGGCCCTCCTTCTTGTCTCAGAACAGCATCAGCACCACGGCGATGATCGTGCATCCGATCACCGGATAGCCGCCGTCGATCCAGATCAGCGATTTGTCGCGAAAGCTGTAAAGCACGTTGTTCACCATCCAGGGCAGAGCCACGAAAAGGCCCAATCCCGCGCCCACCATCACGCCGCCGCCAACCGTGGTGATCCCGGAACTTTGCAGGATATGCCGGGTCATGCCCGCTACGAGCACCGACATCACGAAGCTGACGACATAGGGCAGCGGGCTGGCAGAGGCCCTGATCTGGTCCTCTGTCAGACCGTTTGCGGCCATCCAGGGTTTGGACAGGGCCATGTACCAGATTGCTCCGAAGACCCACGCTGCGGCCCCGGCGGCTAAGACGTTCAGAAATTCCATGTGATCTCTCCCGTTGCTCTGGAGAAATCATGCCACGCACCGCTTTCAACCTTAAGCAGAAAAGCCGCCCATCTCGCAAATGATCCGCCATTCCTCTTCGGTGACGGGCTGCACCGACAGGCGCGAATTATTGGCGAGAACCATGTCCGACAGGCGCGGATCGCCTTTCACATCGGCCAGTGTCACCGGCGTCTTGAACGGCCCCACGGCCCTGATGTCCACGCATTCCCAACGGGGATCGTCGGTGGTGCTGTCAGGATGGGCCAGCGCACAGACCTCAACCACGCCGACAATCGCTTTCTCCTTCAGCGAATGGTAGAAAAAGCCCCGGTCGCCAAGCGCCATTTCGCGCATGTTGTTGCGCGCCTGATAATTGCGGACGCCATCCCATTCTTCGCCCGCGTCACCCCTAGCCACCTGCTGATCCCAGGACCAGGTGTTCGGTTCGGATTTGAACAGCCAGTAGCGCATCAGCCGATCACCTTGTTCCACGCCTCGATCCGCACTTTCTCGAACAATCCCGCCTTGGAATAAGGGTCATTCGCGGCCCAACCTTCGGCCCCCGCGCGGTCCTCGGCCTCGATCACGACGAGCGAGCCGATCATCTCGCCTGCTTCGTTCAGGAACGGCCCGGCATGGGTGACGGGGGTGGATTTCAGATAGGCGATATGGGCGTCCCGGTTGGCTTTACGAACCTCCAGATGGTCGGGCTTGTCGGTGCAGATCAGCGCGTAGAGCATGGGCTATTCCTGTTTCAGAGGGCGGTTCAGAAGCTCTGCCATCACATCCTGCACAGAGACGCGCCCCTGACACAAGGCTGCTACGGCGTCGGCAATGGGGGTGTCCAGTTCGGCATGGGCCGAAAGTTCCTGCGCCGTGGCGGCGCCTTCCACGGTCGCAGCAGGGTCCAGCGGACGCGCACCGGCCAAGGCTTGCCCATGGCGGTAGTTGCGGGATTTGTCGGAGGTGCAGGTCAGCACCAGATCGCCAAAGCCCGAAAGCCCAGCAAGCGTGTCGTCCTGCGCTCCGCGAAAGGCCGCGACCCGGCGCATCTCGGCAAAGCCGCGCGCCATCAGGGCCGCCCGCGCGCTTTCGCCAAGCCCTGCGCCCATGACCGCACCTGCCGCAATGGCGATGACATTCTTCAGCGCGCCGCCAAGCTCCGCCCCCACCAGATCGGTGCTGCGATAAAGCCTGAGCGCGGGGGAGGAGAGCCTGTCTTGCAACGCCGCGCCTTGGGTGTCGTCCGGCAGGGCCAGCGTCAGCGCCGTAGGCAGACCGGCGGCGATATCGACGGCAAAGCTGGGGCCGGTCAAGACGCCCGCCGCCACGCCGGGCAGGTCACGCGAGATCAGCTGACAGGGCGACAGACCGGTTGTCAGGTGAATGCCCTTGGCACAGGAAATCACGGTGCCCGCGTGACCGGGCAGAATTGGCAGAACCTCGTGCAGTTTCTGGGTCGGCACGGCGATCAACAGCACATCTGCCATCAGATCGGCAATTTCACCCGTGACGCGCAAACCGTCGGGGAATCGGTGGCCCGGCAGGCGGCGCGTATTTTCGCGCGCGGCCTGCATCTCGGATGCCCCGGCGCGGGCCCACAGAGTCACCTCGGCCCCGGCGCGGGCCAGCGTGATCGCAAGCGCCGTGCCAAATGCACCTGCCCCGGCAATATCCACCCGGTTCATGCCTTGGCCCCCTTCTTGCCCGATCCAATGAGCGCCGGGCTGGTCCGGTCCAGCGGCCAGCGCGGGCGTGCTGACAGGTCCATCCCGTCGCGTTGGCCGTCACGGTAGGCTTCCCACCCGGCCCAGGCAATCATCGCGGCGTTGTCGGTGCAGAGCGTCAGCGGCGGCGCGAGGAAAGGCACATCATGGGCGCTTGCCACATCCTCCAATGCCGCGCGCAGGGTCTTGTTCGCTGCAACGCCCCCGGCGACGGCGAAACAGGTCAGGTCAGTCTGGCCCGCCAAGGCGCGGCGGGATTTTTCAGCCAGAACATCCCTGACAGCCGCCTGAAACGACGCACACAGATCGGCGCGGTCCTGTTCGTGCAACCCGCCTTGGTCCGCCACCAGCCCGTCACGGGTACGCAGCACGGCAGTCTTGAGGCCGGAGAAAGACATATCGCAGCCGTCGCGGTCCAGCAAAGGGCGCGGCAAGGGGAAGCGTTTGGGATCGCCCTTCGCTGCGGCCTGTTCCACCACTGGCCCGCCCGGTTGCGACAGACCCAATAGCTTGGCGACCTTGTCGAAGGCCTCGCCCGGCGCATCATCAATCGTGCCGCCAAGCCGGGTGAAATCGTCCGGCCCATCCACCCGCAGGAACTGGCAATGCCCGCCAGAGACCAGAAGCATCAGGTAAGGGAATTCCACCCCATCCGTCAGGCGCGGAGTCAGCGCGTGGCCAGCCAGGTGATTGACCCCCACAAGCGGCACGCCAAGCCCCATGGCCAGCCCCTTGGCGCACATCACGCCAGACAATACGCCGCCAATCAGCCCCGGCCCGGCGGTCACCGCGATGGCGTCAATCTCGGCCAGAGTCACGCCTGCCTGCTCCACCGCCTGCTCCACCATCAGATCGAGCCGTTCCGCATGCGCGCGCGCCGCGATCTCTGGCACCACGCCGCCATAAGCCGCGTGCAGATCGGTCTGGCCGCTGACCACGGAGGAGAGCAGCCTTGCCCCATCTTCCACGCGCAGCACCGCCGCCGCCGTATCATCGCAGCTGCTTTCAATGCCAAGGATGGTCAGGCGGTCGGTCATGGCGGGTGTCGTTGCACTAGGGGTGCCCCGCAGGTAACACTCACCCCGATGCCTGACAATGCCACCCCCCTGATCCTACTGACGCGGCCCGTTGCGCAAGCGAAGCGCTTTGCTGCTTGCTGCCGGGATACATTCGGTGATCGGGCAGAGGTACTCATCGCCCCGATGCAGGAGATCGTGCTGCTGGAGACGCCTGCGATTGCAGAGAATGCGGGCCTGATCTTCACCTCGGAAAACGGGGTCAGGGCCTATCAGGCAGCTGGTGGAAAATCGGGCCTCACCGCTTACTGCGTTGGGGACCGCACGGCGCGGGTCGCAGCGGAGGCCGGGTTGAATGCGCGCTCAGCCGGTGGTGCGGCGGGCGATCTGGTGGCGCTGATCAAGGGCTCGCAGCCGGAAGGCCCATTGCTGCATCTGCACGGGACCCATGTGCGCGGAGATATTGCAGAACAGCTAAATTCGGCAGGTTTCAGCGTTTCAGGGCATGTTGCCTATGACCAGCGCAGCCTGTCTTTGTCTGACGAGGCGCTAGCAGCTCTCACCGGCCCCCGCCGGATGATCGTGCCGCTTTTCTCGCCCCGCAGCGCGGCGCTGTTTGCTGCTGACCTGCCAACCGACGGCAACCCCGACCTGATCTGCATAAGCGATGCCACACGGGCGGCCCTGCCCGCATCCCTGCGCCTTACGGCCATTGTTGCCGATGCCCCGACCGGCGCGGCAATGCTCAAAGCGCTGGCGAGACAACTTAGCCCCTAGCCCTCGCAGGTGTGCCCATGCGAACCTATCTGTGACTCGGCGCTGCACCGGACGGGATTCTGTGGCGCGTATTGAATAAATTGAAGGAAATAGACGGTGGCCGACCCGAACACGACCCCCCAGGAGACCGACGAGACCCAGGACGACGCCGCACTGGCAGAGGCCGCACCCGACACCGATGAAACGGTGACGGATGCCGAGATCGTGGAGGAGCCCGCCCCCGTCGAAGAGCCTTCCGTTACGGAACCCGCCCCGCAGCCATCCGCAGCCGAACCGCGTCGCGGACCCGGCTTCGTGCCGCTGGTTCTGGGCGGTGTCGTGGCTGCCGGGTTGGGTTATGGCGCGGCCTTCATGGGGTTTGCCCCAACCACCCAGGACACGGGCGCGACCGAAACGGCGCTGGCCGCAATACAAACTTCGCTCGATGAACAGGCCGAGGCGCTTTCGACCCTGACCACCCGCGCGTCCGCGTTGGAAGGGCAGATCGAGGCCATCCCGCCCGCGCCTGAAGCCGTCGACCTTGGTCCGCTTTCCGAACAGATCGCCGCGCTTGGCACAAGGATTGACGCGACGGGCAGCCAGATCAGCGGCCTGACCGACCGGATCGCCTATCTCGAAACCCTGCCGCTTGGCGAAGGGGGCGAGGGCGCGGACAATTCCGCTGCCGTGGCCGCCGCCGTGGCACAGCTTCAGGCCGCGTTGCAGGAACAATCGGCGAGCCTTGCCGAGCAGCAGGCCGCGAATGCCGCCATGGCAGAACAACTCGCCGCCGCCGCCACCGCCGCCGAGGACCGCATCGCCGCCGCCGAAGCCCGCGCCGAAGCCCGCGTGGGCAGCGCCACCGCGCAGGCCGCCCTTGGCCAGTTGCGCATTGCGGTCGCTACCGGAGCACCCTTTGCCGGGGCGCTGGCCGATGTCGCGGACGGGGCTGGCGTGGACATGCCAGAGGCGCTGACCGCCGCCGCCGAAACCGGCGTTCCCACGATGGAGGAACTTCAATCCAGCTTCCCCGCCGCCGCCCGCGCCGCGCTGCCCATTGCCATTCGCGAAACCGCAGGTGAGGGCGCCATGAACCGCGTCACCGCCTTCCTGCAAAGCCAGGTCGGGGGCCGGTCGCTGGAACCACAGGAAGGTGACGGCGCCGATGCGGTCCTGTCCCGCGCCGAGGCGGCTTTGCGCGCCGGGGACCTGTCCGGCACCGTCGCCGAACTGGAAACCCTGCCCGCCGACGCACAAGCGGTCATGGCGGACTGGATGGCGTCCGCCCAGATGCGCCTCGACGCGATGGAGGCGATGGACAGCTTCGCCGCCGCGCTTGATGCCGCGAATTGAGGGGGACCGATATGCTTCTCTGGTCCGTCCTGAAAATCATCATCTTCCTGACCGTCGTGGTCGCGGCAGCCTTCGGCGTCGGTTACCTGCTGGAAACCGAGTCCATGCTGCTGATCACCGTGGCAGGCCGCGAATTCGCATTGACCCCTCTGTCGGGGGTCATTGCCGCTGTGCTGCTCTTGCTGCTGGTCTATGTGGCGCTCAAGCTGCTTGGTCTTCTTGTCGCCACCATCCGCTTCCTCAACGGCGATGAGACCGCCATTTCCCGCTATTTCAATCGCCGCGCCGAGCGGAAGGGCTATCAGGCCCTGTCCGAAGGGATGCTGGCGCTGGCATCCGGCGAGGGACGGTTGGCCATTCGCAAGGCCGAACGCGCCGAAGGCTACCTGAAACGGCCCGAACTGACCAACCTGCTTGTGGCCCAAGCCGCCGAGATGGCGGGCGATACCGCCAAGGCAACCGAGACTTACAAGCGGCTGCTGGCCGATGACACGACCCGTTTCGTGGGCATTCGCGGACTGATGAAGCAAAAGCTGGATGCCGGTGACACCGATACGGCGCTGAAACTGGCCGAGAAAGCCTTTGCCCTGCGCCCTCAGCATCACGAAGTTCAGGACACGCTGCTGACCCTTCAGGCCGGGCATGAAGACTGGGCCGGGGCACGCAAGACCCTTGCCGCCAAGCTCAAATCCGGTGCCCTGCCCCGCGACGTTCATAAACGCCGAGACGCGGTGCTGGCCCTTGCCGATGCCCGCGACGCACTGGCCGAGGGCAAGATCGACACCGCCAGCAAGGAGGCCACCGAGGCCAATCGCCTGTCCCCCGATCTGGTGCCCGCCGCCGTCATGGCCGCACGCATGGCAATCCAGGACGGCAAGCCCAAGATCGCCACCCGCGTGATCCGCAAGGCCTGGGATGCCTCCCCGCATCCCGACCTGGCCGCCGCCTTCGCCAGCATCGAGCCGGAAGAAACCCCCGCCGCGCGCATCAAGCGCTTCCGCGTCCTGCTGGCAAAGCACCCCGCCGATCCGGAGGTCAAACTGCTGGAGGCGGAACTGCACATCGCGGCAGAGGATTACGCCGCCGCCCGCAAGGCCCTTGGCGACCTGCCAGAAACCGCCCCCACGGCCCGCTCCCTGACCATCATGGCCGCCATCGAACGCGGGGAAGGCAGCGAGGATCGCGTGGTGCGCGGCTGGCTCGCCAAGGCGGTCACCGCCTCTCGCGGCCCGCAATGGACCTGCGAGAATTGCGGCCATGTCCACGCCACCTGGCAGCCGGTCTGCGAACATTGCGACAGCTTCGACACGCTGGCATGGGCCGAGGCTCCGCAAAGCGAGTCGGCCTTCGCCGGGACCGCCCAGATGCTGCCTCTGATCGTGGGCGCGCTGGAAGACCGCCGGGACGATCCCGAAATCGAAGACCCGGAACCGGAGGTTGTCGATGCCGCCCCGGTCGAAGAAACCCCCGCCGAGGTCACGGAAGACATGGCAGAAGAAAACGACCCGCATGCCCCCGGTCATGTATTGCCCGATATGGGCGAAGTTTCCAACGACGCGGAAACCTCCGAACCGGCGCGTACAGCCGCAAATTA
Source organism: Nioella sp. (assembly GCF_965215655.1). GTDB lineage: Bacteria > Pseudomonadota > Alphaproteobacteria > Rhodobacterales > Rhodobacteraceae > Nioella. The sequence continues at coordinate 145,061 of NZ_OZ244111.1, read as the reverse complement.
GGACTGTTCAAGCGCGGGCAGGCTTGCTAAGAGCCAGCCCGCGTGCCGATGTAGCTCAGCTGGTAGAGCAACGCATTCGTAATGCGTGGGTCGGGGGTTCGAGTCCCTTCATCGGCACCATTTTTCTCGCTAAACCACTGGTTATTTGGTCGGCTCTCCGAAACTGTTGGGAAGCCGAGGCCGGTATTCCCCGATTCCTTTGGAAAATCGGCAACCGATCAAGTCCGCCTCTTGAGGCTGCGAGCGAGTTGAACCGGAACGACACCTCGCCGGATCGCATAGCCCCCTTGTCGGATCGCGGAAGGCGGTCGAGGTAAGAACCGATAGCACAGCCCCTTAATTCGACGAGCCATGGAATGATCCGTCGTGCCCTCCGGGATGTTTGACCGCAGCATCCGGGTTTTGCCACGCGCAATCGACTCACGCGCTGATTCTTGTGCGGAGCCTTGACATGTAGGGGCCTACGCTGCACTCTGGTTTGAACATGTTGTTCATTATTGAACTATTGATACCACCAGGCGACGGGAACGATGCTAGAAGCCAACACAGGAAGCGTGAATGCTGCCGCGAATTCCGGGCCAACGCCCGGGGTTTCCGCAGACATCACCTATATTGCGCGTCCCGGACCCGGACCTGTGGTCGTGTTCCTGCACGGGATCGGGTCGAACGCCACCTCCTTCGCACCGATTTTCGAGCTTCTGCCGCCAAGGTTCAGCCTGATTGCATGGAATGCTCCGGGCTATTCAGGCTCTGCCCCGTTGGCCATGGACTGGCCATTGGCGCGCAACTACGCGGACAGGCTGGCTCAGATGCTGGACGGGCTTGACCTTGGGCAGGTGCATATTGTCGGGCACTCGCTCGGCACTCTGATTGCGACAGCCTTTGCGCGTCGTTTCCCTAAGCGGCTGCTCAGCCTGACGCTGGCCGCTGCCGCCAAGGGCTACGGTGTGCCTCGCGGCGGGGTGCTGCCCGAAGGGGTGGGCAACCGGCTGACCGAGCTGGCACGCCTGGGTCCGGCGGTCTTTGCCCATGCCCGCGCGGGCAATCTGGTGCATGAACCTGCCCTGCATCCCGACATCGTGGCGCGGGTCGAGGCCGCAATGGCGCAAGTGAACCCGGACGGCTATGCACAGGCGGTCAGGATGCTGGCCTCTGGCGATCTGCCCGGCGATCTTGCCCGGGTCGCCGCACGCCCAGGATTCATTGTCGGCATGCAGGACCGGGTGACGCCGATTGCGCAGACACGCGCAGCGGCACAGGCCTGGGAAGCGGCACAGGGCATCCGCCCAACCATAACCGAAATCGACCAGGCGGGCCATGCGGTCTACCTTCAGCGGCCCGGCGCGTTCTGTTCGGCGCTGTTGGAACATATGGGTCTTGCAACCGCCAGCAAGCCCGAGGGAACTTGAGATGACCGAAGACCTCAGATTGCACCAGCTGCGCGGCATCGTGATGCGCGCACCCGGAATAACGGCGACGGCACCATTCTATACGGACCAATGGGGTCTGCACGTGGCCCATGAAGAGGATGGGATCACCTATCTGCGCGGAACCGGCGAGCAGCCCTTCATCTATGGTCTCAAGGACGACACGACCTACGGTATCGAATACATCCATTTCGGCATGCCGGACCGCGATGGTGTCGACAGGCTCTACCGGCAACTGGAGGAAAAGGGCGCGGATCTGCGCGGCGCACCGGGTGAGTTCGACGGGCCCTTCGGCGGCTACGGATTCGAGGTGGCCGACCCCGACAATCGCCGTCTGCGCATCACCTCCGACATTGCGCTGCGCGAGGCCGACGATGTTCATGCCTATCCGCGCAAGATCAGCCATGTGGTTCTGAACACGCCCGACATGGACGGGATGCAGAACTGGTACGAGGAGATGCTGGGCTTTCGCACCAGCGACTATTCCGCGGACCAGATGGTGTTCCTGCGGATCGGCAGCGACCACCACGCCATTGCGCTGGTTCGCGCACAGTATCCCTCGATCAATCACGTCGCCTTCGAGATGCCCGGCATCGACAGCTTCATGCGCGGCATCGGCCGGATGAAACAGATGGGGCAGGTGCCAAGCTGGGGGCCGGGGCGGCACGGGCCGGGCAACAACCCGTTTGCCTATTTCGTTTCTCCCTCGGGCTTCGTGATCGAGTTCACCTCCGAAGTGCAGCAGATCGACGAAGAAACGCATGAACCAAAGGTCTGGTCGCGCACCGACCCCGAGGCGATGGACCAGTGGATGACAGCGGGCCCGCCGACACCGGCACAGCGTGCGGTCATGGCCGGGCGGCCCGATCCAGGCTTTCCGAAGGAAGGCTGAGCGATGGACCTGGGGCTCAAAGACCGCTCGATCGTGGTTACTGGCGGAACATCCGGGATCGGGCTGGCATCGGTGCGTGTCTTTCTGGAGGACGGTGCGCGGGTGGCGCTTTGTGCCCGCGGGGCAGACCGTCTGGACTCCGTGGTGGCGGACCTGTCCCGTGACTTTGGGCCGGATCGGGTTCTGGGTCGCGCGGTCTCGGTGCTGGATGCAGCCGCGGTCTCGGGCTTCGCCGATGAGGTCCGGCAGGCCTTCGGAGGCTGCGACGCGCTTGTCACGAATGCGGGCCAGGGGCGCGTCTCGACCTATGCCGATACCGGCGACGCAGACTGGCGCGAAGAGTTGGAGCTGAAGTTCTTCAGCCAGCTTCACCCGATCCGCGCTTTTGAATCGATGCTGCGCCAAAGCGGCAGCGGCGCGATCGTCGCGGTGAATTCGCTTCTGGCCCTCCAGCCAGAGCCGCATATGGTCTGCACCTCGGCAGCACGTGCCGGCGTTCAGAACCTCCTGAAATCGCTGGCGACGGAACTGGCACCGCAGATCCGCGTCAATTCGATCCTGTTGGGGCTGGTGGACAGCGCCCAGTGGCAGCGCCGCTTCGAGGCGCGCGAGGACAAGGGCCAAAGCCGGGAAGAGTGGTTCGCGGCACTGGCAAGCGCGAATGCCATCCCGCTTGGCCGTCTTGGTCAACCTCAGGAACCCGCGCGCGCCATCGCCTTCCTCGCCTCACCCGCCGCCAGCTACATCACCGGCGCCAAGCTTGAAATCTCGGGCGGCGTGTCGCGCTTTGCCTGATTCCTGACGAAAGATCCAAGCCCCATGACCCAGACCGTTGGCCACCAGATTGCCCAAGCGCTTGCCGATGCGGGCGTAACGACCATGTTCGGCGTCATTTCGATCCATAATATGCCAATCCTCGACGCGGTGGCAGAACAGGGGCGTATCCGCTTCATTCCGGCGCGTGGCGAGGCGGGGGCGATGAATATGGCCGACGCCTTTTCCCGGGTCTCTGGGCAGTTGGGCGTGGCGCTGACCTCGACCGGGACGGCGGCGGGCAATGCAGCGGGCGCACAGGCCGAGGCGCTGACGGCCGGCAGCCGGGTGCTGCATCTGACCACTCAGATCGACCGGCCCTACATGGACCGGGATCGCGCCGCGATTCACGATGTGCCCAAGCAGCCAGAGATGTTGCGCGGGGTGTCCAAGGCCGTGTTCCGCATCTGGGACGAAACCGGCGTCCTGGGCACCCTGTCGGCAGCGATCCGCGCGGCGATGACGCCGCCAACCGGGCCGGTCAGCCTTGAAATTCCGGTCGATGTACAGCGCATTCCCGCCGTTTCCGGGCTGCCCCTGACCCCGCCGCGCCCGGCCCTGCCACCGGTGGAGGAGACCTCTCTCGATCTGCTGGCTGAGCGGGTGAAGGCTGCGAAACGGCCGATGATCTGGCTAGGCGGCGGGGCACGCGGGGCCGGAGCTGAGGCGCTGGAGCTTGTCGAACGCGGCTTCGGCGCTGTCAGCTCCACCCAGGGGCGCGCCGTTGTTCCCGAAAGCCACAAGGGCACGCTCGGGGCCTTCAACATGACACCCGAGGCGGAAGCGATCTATCAAAGCTGCGACCTGATGATCGTGGTCGGCTCGCGGCTTCGGGGCAACGAGACACGCAACAACAAGATGCCGCTGCCGCGCCCGCTGTTCCAGATCGACGTGGAGCCGACGCAGGGCGGGCGCAATTACCCGGTGGACGGGTTCCTGTGCGGTGATGCTGCGGTAACGCTGCGCGGCTTGCTGGATCGGTTGCCGGACACGCTTGGGACCGATCCGCAGTTGCATTACGACATCGCCGTTGCCCGCGCGAAATCGGAAGGTGCGCTGCGCGGGCGCCTTGGCCCTTACCAGGTTGTGGCCGATCACCTTTTGTCGGTGGTGCCGCAAGGGGGGCATCCCTGGGTGCGCGATGTGACGATCTCGAACTCCACCTTCGGAAACCGATATGTGCACATCGCTGCGCCGCATCTGGGTGTCCACGCCCTCGGGGGCGGCATCGGGCAAGGGATTGCCATGGCCATTGGGGCCGCGGCAGGATCAGAGTCGCGCACCATCGCGCTGATAGGCGATGGTGGTGCACAACTCGGTATTGCCGAGCTGATCACAGCGGTCGACGCGGATCTGCCGATCACGTTCGTGCTGATGAACGACGCGGCCTACGGCGTGATCGAAAACATCCAGGACGCGCAATATGACGGGCGGCGGCATTATTCCAAGCTCAAGACGCCCGATTTCCGTGTGCTGTGCCAGTCCATCGACATGCCGCATGTCCGCATTGACCGGATCGAGGACTTTCCCCAGGCCCTGGACGCGACCCTTGGCCGGGAAGGTCCCGCGGTCGTCGAAGTCGACATGGTCGCCATTGGCCCCTTCGCGGAATCCTTCGCAGGACCGCCCGCAGGGGCTGCGGGTGGCAAGACATGAGCCTTGGGCATGTGGTGATCATCGGGTTTGGCGCGATAGCCCGAGACCTGATTGATATTCTGGGCGCGCAGACCAGTGCCCCCGAGAAGGTAACCGTCCTTGTACGTCCCGGGCGCGAGGCAGAGCTTCGCGCGATGCCGGGGGCAGACACCTCGGTGACATCGGACCTGGCGGCGCTGCTGGCGACAGGCCCCGATGTGGTCGTGGAATGTGCCGGTCATCGCGCGGTGGCGCATTATGGTGCGACGGTGCTGGAAAGCGGCACGGACCTGATCCTTGCCTCTGTCGGCGCATTGGCGGATGCCGATCTGGCCCGCGAACTTGAGGCAGCCGCCCGCGCTTCCGGCGCGCAATGTGTCGTGCCTGCCGGTGCTATTGGCGGGATAGATGCACTCGGCGCGGCGCGGCTGTCGGGGCTGACGTCGGTTCGCTACACCGGCACGAAGCCGCCCTCCGCATGGGCCGGAACTCCTGCCGAGGAGGTGACCGACCTTGCCACGTTGACAACCCCCCTGACGTTCTTCGAGGGGACTGCGCGAGAAGCAGCGCGGCGCTTTCCCAAGAACGCCAATGTCGCTGCAACCCTTGCGATGGCCGGGCTGGGAATGGACAGGACCGAGGTGCGCCTTGTCGCGGACCCCGGCACAACGGAAAACACCCATGCCTTCAGCGTGGCGTCGCAGGCCATGGAGTTTTCCATGCAACTGGTCGGAAAGCCGTCGCCCGACAACCCCAAGACCTCTCGATCCACAGTTTACAGCATCGCACGTGCCGTCATGAATCGGCGTGCCGCGATCGCCATCTGAGGGCACCATGGAGCAGACATTTCGCGACAACCGGATCTTTGTCGGCGGCATCTGGCAAACGGGGCGCGGCGCACCGATCACCTCGCATTTCGCCGCAGAGGGGTGCGTGAACACCGTGATTAACGGCGCGTCGGCGCAGGATGTGGAACTCGCCATCGCCCGCGCGCGGGACGCGCAACCATCCTGGGGGGCGCTGAAACCGCACGAACGCGCGACGGTACTGTACCGCATCTCGGAGCGGATCGCCGCCAGTATAGAGCGGATCGCCTGGGTGCAGAGCCGGGACACCTCCAAGACGCTGACGGAAACCCGCGCGCTTGCGGCCTCGGCGGCGGCGACCTTCCGCTATTTCGCGGCCGTTGCGGAAACCTCGGACGACCTGCTGACCGTGCCACGCGGCGATTACATCACCGCCTCGGTCCACGAGCCGCTTGGGCTGGTCGCGGCGATCACGCCATGGAATTCCCCCATTGCATCCGACGCCCAGAAAATCGCCCCTGCCCTTGCAGCGGGCAATGCGGTGCTGCTGAAACCGGCCAGTTGGTCGCCATTGGTCAGCCTTGAACTTGCACAGATCGCCGAAGAGGCGGGCCTGCCCCAGGGGCTGTTGTCCGTCCTGCCCGGATCCGGGCGCGAGGTTGGCAATCTGCTGGTGGAACATAGCGATATCGCCAAGGTTTCGTTCACCGGGGGCACCGCGACGGGGCGCAGATTGGCCCATGCGGCGGCGGAAAAGCTGATGCCCGTTTCGCTGGAACTCGGGGGCAAGTCGCCGACCATCGTGTTCGAGGATTGCGACATCGATCTTGCCATCGCGGGAATCCTGTTCGGCATCTTCTCGTCTTCCGGCCAAAGCTGCATCGCCGGATCGCGCCTGTTCGTGCAGCGCAGCATCTTCGACACGTTCACCGAGCGACTGGTCGCCGCTGCGCAGGCATTGGTTGTCGGCCATCCCTTTGACGCGGCCACGCAGGTGTCGTCGCTGGTTCATCTCGACCATCGCGAGAGCGTGGAGCGCTATGTGGCCATGGCGCGCGATGACGGCGGAGACATCCTGTGCGGTGGCGCGCGGCCCGAGGCTGCGGCGCAGCAAGACGGTGCTTATTACCTGCCAACCATCATCGGCGGGCTCGACAACACCGCACGGACATGCCGTGAAGAGATTTTCGGTCCGGTGCTGGTGGTGATGCCCTTCGAGGACGAGGCTGACGTGATCGCGCAGGGCAACGACAATGACTACGGCCTGGCGTGCGGTATCTGGTCGACCGATCACCGCCGCTGCCAGCGAGTCGCCCGCGCCATCCGGGCGGGCACGGTTTGGATCAACACCTACAAGCAATTCTCGATCTCGACGCCCTTCGGCGGCGATGGTGACAGCGGCATGGGCCGCGAAAAAGGCCGCGCGGGCCTGCGGGCCTATCAACGGCAGAAGTCGATTTACGAGGATATGTCAGGCCAGCCGCACCCATGGGCCAGATGGCCTTAGCGACGTCCTCTCAGGGTTTTGCCCGGCACGCGCGACGGTTCCGCCTCTCGCCCGCCACCTCGCGCCTTGCACCAGCATCGCGCCACGAAATGTCGGGCGCCGATCTGACTTGCGACAGGAGCCTTCAGGCGCTCCGCCGGTCAGGTTTCTCCCCTTGGTGCGGTATAGCCCAAGGCAGCGGAGGCCCTGCGCGCCGCAGAGGTGACCGCATCGATCAGGGCGGAGTCGCGTCCCGTTCCACCGGCAGAGAACCGCGCTTCGGGGCCGGAAACGTTGATGCCCCCCACCACCTGCCCGGTATGATCGAAGATCGCCGCGGCGCAGGACCCGATGCCTGCCTCGAAATTCCCCTCGCTCCAGGCGAAACCTTCGGCCTTGTCATGGTGGGCCTGACGAATGATCGCCTCGATCGTCTGCGGTGTCTTGTCGGTTGCAGGCTCGGGCAGGTCGCCCGAAAAGATCTGCCGCAATTGCGTGTCGGAATGCTCCGCAAGAATGGCACGCCCGATGGACGACGCATGGGCCGACAGCCGCGACCCGGTGCGCACGTTGCTGACGAGATGCGAGTTGGGGGCCTCGCGTCCCAGATAGATGATGTCGCGCCCGTCAAGCACGCCCAAATGGGCAGACATGCCGGTGTCGCGACACAGATCTCTCAGGATAGGCTGGCAGACCTGGACCATGTCCCGCCCCTGAATGGCCTGCGCCCCGAGACTGACCAGCCCCGCCCCCAGACGATAGCCGCCACCATCGCCGAGTTCCTCGATCATGCGATGATCCGCAAGGGTATGGATCAGGCGGATCAGGGTCGTGCGGTTGATTCCGAGATCACGCGATACCGTCGACAGATTGCGTGCCCGATTTCCTGCACCGATGTAGTGCAGAAGTTTCAGGGCCCGCTCTACCGGGGGAACGGAATAGGGGGTCTGGGAAGCTGTGTCACCCATGAGAATAATCCTGTCCTTCAGGCAAAGCGGGCTGTCGGCGCAAGGACCCGCCCAACGGAAAACTATTGACCGCACGGGGCCACATAACCTATCTTTGAACATGTAGTTCAATATAGAACAATTGGCAATAGCAAAGGGGCGCGGGTGACACTTTCGATCGGCATATGTGGTGGCGGAATCGGTGGCCTGTGCGCAGCCATCGCGCTTGACCGCGCAGGGCACGATGTTCAGGTGTTCGAAAAGGCACGGGCGATCAACCGGGTCGGGGCAGATATCAACCTGACGCCAAACGCTGTCTTCGCATTGGATAAACTGGGCGTTGGCCCCTACCTGCGCGATAGCGCCGCCCGCCCCAGCTTTCGCATCAGCCGCGATGGCATTAGCGGCGAGGAAACCTCGCGCCTGCCAATGAGCGCGGCGGCCGAGGAAAAATACGGCGCCCCGCAACTGACGATCCACCGGGCCGACCTGCTGGACGCCCTGCGGGCGCAATTGCCCGATGACAGATTCCAGCTTGGCCGCGAGGCCGTTTCCCTGCGCCTCGATGAAAGCAAGGCAGAACTGGGCTTTGTCGATGGCACCAACGCGGCTTTCGATCTGGTGATCGGCGCAGACGGCATTCATTCGGTCGTGCGCACGGCGCTTTGGGGCGAAGATCACCCACGCTATACCGGCATGGTGTCCTATCGCGGGACATTTCCGCGCGACAAGGCTGCCGGGCTTCGCGATGCAGATGCCTTCACCAAGTGGTGGGGCGAGATGCCGGAAAAGCAGATTGTGACCTTCCCCCTCACCCAGGGCCGGGACATCTTCGTCTTTGCCACCTTGCCACAGGAAGAATGGTCCGAAGAAGGCTGGACATTGCCCGGCGATGTGGAAGAGCTGCGCCGCGCCTATGCCAATTTCCACGAAGACGCCCGCAAATTGCTGGATGCGCTGGATGAGGTCACCCGCTCTGCGCTGCATGTGCGAGATCCGATGCCGCAATGGGCCAAGGGGCGCGCGACGCTTCTGGGGGATGCCGCGCATCCGATGGTGCCCTTCATGGCACAGGGGGCCTGCATGGCCATCGAGGATGCGGTGGTTCTGGCCCGCGCGCTGGACAGTGACCCCGACGATATCGACGCCGCGCTCGCGCGGTATGAGACGGAACGCAAGCCCCGCACTGCGCGGGTCCAGGAAAGCTCGCTTGCCAATGACTGGCTCAAGAAAGCCGGCAATGCGGATTGGGTCTATGGGTACAATGCCTGGACCACGCCGCTCAATGATACCAATCACAACGGGAGTTCCCATGAAACACGTGTTTAGCACCGCTTTGGTTGCGGCGAGTCTTGCCATTGCCGCTCCGGCTATCGCCGATCCGGTCCAGATCAACGCCGTGACACTCGCCCCTCGGGCCGTCTACATCACCCAACCCTTCGCGCAATTCGTGGAGGAAGTGAACGAACGCTTCGCAGGCGAGATCGAGATCACCTGGCGGGGTGGCCCCGAGGTCATGCCGCCATTCGGGCAGGCCGAAGGCGTGCGTAACGGTGCCATGGGGATGACCTATACCAGCCCCAGCTACTACCAGGGCCTTGTGCCGACATCGGGCACGATGAACCTGTCCTTCCTGAACTACGAAGAAATCGCGGCCACCGACTACCATGAGCGGATGACCGAGCTTCACGCCGAACAGGGCCTTGCCTTCATCGGCGAGATCCCGGCCACGCAACTGAATTTCCAGATCTACATGGGCGAAGAAGTCACCAGCCTCGCGGATCTGGAAGGTCAGCGCATCCGTGTCTTCCCGACGCTTCTGCCTCTGGTTCAGGCCCTTGGCGCAGAGCCGATCGTTCTGCCCATGCAGGAGATCTACACAGCGCTGGAACGCGGCACCATCGACGGGTTCATGCAAGGCCCGCTCGGTCAGGCGGCACAGTTCGAGGGTCTGGTTTCGACGGTCATCCAGCCCGGTGTCTACCGTGCCGGTTTCCCGGTGCTGATGAACATGGACCTTTTCAACGAAATGTCGCCAGATCTTCAGGAGCGCTTCGTCACATTCCTGCGTGAAGATTTCGCGCCCCGGATGGACAATATCTGGGCCGACGACATCGCGACCGAGCGCGCCGCCCAAGAGGCTGCCGGATTCAACCATCTCATGCTGCCCGAAGACGAAGCCGCCCGCTACGAAGCGATGGCCATGGACGCGGCATGGGCGATGACAGCCGAAAATGCCGGTGCCGAAATCGCCGCCGAGCTTCGCGGGATGCTGGATCGCTGATAGCCTGACGAAACACGCAATTCGGCGGAGGCGGCTTACCGGCTCCGCCAGCGGCAAAACGGAAGGTCTCAGGTGGATCGGACCCTCACCCAGCTACGGCGAGTCTTCAGCGCCCTGAACCTGATTTGTGCCGTGATCGGGGCATGTCTGCTGTTCATGATCGCATCAATCATCTGCTTCGAGGTCACCATGCGCTGGCTGGGGGCCGGGTCGCAGCTCTGGGTGATCGAGGCCAGCGAATACTCGCTGCTGTTCATCACCTTTCTCGGCGCTCCCTATCTTCTGCAAAGGAACCTGCATGTGGTCATGGATCTGGTCTATGCCAGCCTGGCCGGGCGACCGCGCGTGGCGTTGCAACTGGTCAACGCGACCATCGGCTTCGTGCTTTGCGCGGTTCTGGCCGTCGTCGGTGTCAGCGTCGTGATCGAACAGTTCGAACTGGGCGTCCGGCAAGTGACCGTGATGCGGCCGCAAAGCTGGTGGATCACCGCTGCCCTACCCATCGGAATGGGCCTGATGGCCGTGCAATTTCTCGATCAGCTCGTCCGCACCCTTCGAGGGGAGCTTGTCTGAGCGATGGAATGGTATGTCACGCTCAGCATTATCCTGATCCCGCTGTTCATATTGATGCTGATGGGATTGCCGGTCGCCTTTTCCTTTCTCGCCGTCAATCTGGTCGGGTCCTACATCCTGATGGGCGGCTTTTCGGGGATCGAGCAGCTGATTCTCAACACCGTCGGTTCCGTGACCAGTTTCACCCTGATCCCGATTGCCCTGTTCATGATCATGGGCGAGGCGATGTTCCGGTCCGGGATCGCTATTGAATTGATGGACACGCTGGACAAATGGTTCGGCAAGGTGCGCGGTCGCCTCGCGCTGATGGCCGTTGGCGGCGGTGTTCTGTTTTCGACCCTGACGGGCAATTCCATGGGCTCCATCGCGTTGTTGGGGTCTTCCCTGACGCCCGAGATGGAAAAGCGCGGCTATGCCAAGTCGATGTCGCTTGGTCCCATCCTCGGGTCTTCCGGCCTCGCGATCATGATCCCGCCCTCTTCGCTGGCGGTTGTGTTGGGCGTGATCGGCGATATCTCCATCGGTCGCATCCTGATCGGCATCATCGTGCCGGGATTCGTGATGGCGCTGCTCTATGTCCTCTACATTCTGGGCCGCTGTCACCTGCAGCCGCATCTGGCCCCCACTTTCGATGTCCCGAAAGTCAGCCTGGGCGAAAAACTGCTGGCAACCGGCATCAACATCGTGCCGCTGTCGCTGATCGTCTTTTCGGTCGTCGGCGTCATCTTCCTGGGCATCGCGACGCCCAGTGAAGCCGCCGCGACCGGCGCATTCGGGACGCTGCTGCTTGCCGCGCTGCGCCGCCGGCTAACTCCGAAAGTGTTCGGAGAGACGATTTTTTCCAGTGCCAATATCTCGGTCATGGTGCTGCTGATCGTCTCGGGCGCGGTCACATTCTCGCAGTTGATGGCCTTCACCGGGGCCACCTACGGAATGGTCGATGCGGTTCTGAGCCTCGACATTTCGAATCACGCGATTGTCTTCATGATGATCATGCTGGTGGTGTTCATGGGGATGTTCATGGGACCGCTGCCGATCATGCTGATCACGCTGCCGATCTTCGTGCCCGTCGTGCAGCAGTTCCAGATGGACCTGATCTGGTTCGCTGCCCTGTTCCTTGTCGCGATCGAAACCGGGGCGACCTCGCCACCATTCGGGGCGGCATTGTTCGTGATGAAGGCGGTGGCCCCCAAGGGCACGACCATGGGCGACATCTACCGCGCGGCGGTGCCCTTCATCCTGCTGGATCTGCTGGCGATCCTGCTGATCTTCTTCATTCCGGAGTTGGTAACCTACCCGGTCGACCTGATGTTCCGATGAGCCGCCCGAACGTCCTTGTGATCATGACCGATCAACAGCGTGCCGATCACCTCGGCTGCTACGGCAACAGCATCGTGCGGACACCCAATATCGACGCGCTGGCCGCGCGGGGGACTCGGTTCGACCGGTTCTATGTCGCCAACCCGATCTGCCAGCCAAACCGCGCCGCACTTGCGACGGGGCAACTGACCTCTGTCAACGGCTGCCGTCAGAACGGCATTCCCCTCGGACTGGACTGCACGACCTACGCAGACGTGCTGCGCGCGGCAGGCTATCAAACGGGGCTGGTTGGCAAAGCGCATTTCCAGAACGTATCCCCAGTGCCCGCGCGCATGCCCGCGGCTGCGGGAAATGGTGCTGCACCACACGCCCCCTTCGATCTGGCACGCAGAAGCCAACGTCGCGGGGCCGACTACGAGCACGAGACTCGCACAGGCTGGATCGACAACCCGGACCGAGAGGTGCCAGCCCCCTATTACGGCTTCGACCATCTGCGGCTGTGCATCGGCCATGGCGACCAGGTGGAGGGGCATTACACCGGCTGGCTGCGCGACCGTCTGAACGGCGCGCCCGATCCGCGCGGACGCAAGGCGGCGCTTGGCACGGACGCCAATGACACGCCGCAGCTGTGGCGCACGGCAGTACCCGAGGCGCTGTATCCCACGGCCTTTGTGGGCGAGGAGACCTGCACCTTCCTGCAGGATCAAGGCGATGATCCCTTCCTTCTGGTGGCATCCTTCCCCGACCCGCATCACCCGTTCACGCCACCGGGCCGCTATTTCGACATGTATGACCCGGCCGATATCCCCCTGCCCGAAAGCTTCGGCCATCGAACCGCCGCCCGCACCGACCTGCCGGACCATATCCAGCGGGTCTACGAAATCGGGGCCGAAAAGCCCGATGCCTATTGGCCGTTCCACTGCGACGCCGAGACCACACGCCGAATGATCGCGCTCAACTATGGTGCGATTACCATGATCGACGACTGGGTCGGCCGGATCCTGGATACGCTGGCGCAAAGCGGCAAGGCGGCGAATACCATTGTCATCTTCATGTCCGATCACGGCGACTACATGGGGGACCATGGTACGGTGCTCAAACATGGGCTGCACAGTCACGGGCTGATCCGCGTGCCGCTGATCTGGGCCGATCCACGACGCGAGGCGGGTGTATCGACGGTGCAGGGCAGTGCCATCGACTTCGCGCCGACCTTGCTGCAAAGCGCCGGACTGAAATCTCCCGTTGGCATGCAGGGGCGTGACCTGCTGGCAGAAGATGCGGAAAACCTGCCTGTGCTGATCGAGGATTCCGGCCTTGCCTTTGCCAGTGACGACGGGCGCACCGCAAGCCGGACGCTGGTTCATGACGGCTGGCGGATGACCGTTTTCGAAGGCTCGGAACTGGGCGAATTGTTTGATCTGGACGCGGATCCGCACGAGTTGTCGAACCTCTGGGCCGATCCAACCTTTGCCAACCGGAAGGCTGCCATGATGCAGCAGCTTGCCCTGCGCATGATCGCGCTCCGCGACACGTCCCTCCTACCCACACATCAGGCCTAGACCCATGCAGAACACTCCCCTCAATATCCTGATCGTCGGCGGAGGCATCGCCGGGTGCTGCGCGGCCATCGCGTTGACGCAAGCAGGTCACCGGGTCCGAATCGTCGAAAAACAGGATGCCTGGCGGTTTCAGAGCTCGGGCATCTTCGTCTATGCCAACGGCCTTGTCAGCCTGCGCAGGCTTGGCCTGCTTGAGGATATCCTGGCGGCGGGTTTCGCTGTGCCCGAGGGGCGCAACGCCTATTTCGACCATCTCGGCCAGCCGATCGTGGACACGTTCTACCCTGCTGCGGATGGGGGCGAGATCCCCGCGATCCTCGGGATCAAGCGGGCCGAGATGCACCGTGTCATGGCGGCACGGGTGAACGGCCTGGGCGTGCCGATACACCTGGGCACCACGGTGAAGGCGCTGAAAGAGGGGGCCGAGGGCATCACGGCCACGCTGTCGGATGACAGCGCGGAACGCTTCGATCTGGTGATTGGTGCCGACGGGCTGCGCTCGTCGGTACGGGCGATGGTGAGTATCGAGATTGCCCCGCGATATACCGGGGTCGGGGTCTGGCGGTCCGTGCATCGCAGACCGGCGGAGCTGACCGACAAGATCATGATGATGGGCCCCGCCAAGCGCTTCGGCATCATGCCGATCAGCGATGATCTGCTTTATACGTTCGGAACCGTGGCCGAACCGGAAGACAGCCACTACGCGCCGGCCGATTGGCCCCGGCTGATGGCCGAGCGCTTCGCCGAGTTCTGCGACCCTGCAGCGCCCTTCCTCGCGGAATTGGACGCAAAGTCCGAGCTGCTCTTCACCAAGGTCGAGGAAATCGTCCTGCCCTTGCCATGGCACAAGGGGCGGGTTCAGCTGATCGGCGATGCGGCACACGCCTCGACCCCCTTCATGGGGCAAGGGGGCGCGATGGCCATGCAGGATGCCGTGGTTCTGGCCGATGCACTCTCTGCCCATGACACGCTTGAAACGGCGCTGACGGCGTTCGGACAGGCGCGGTTTCCGGTCTGCGCCTTCGTGCAGGATGTCTCTCGCGCCGTGGGAGAGGCGGGCGCGCAAGAAACCGCAGGCGGTACCGCCGAACGCCATGCGGAGATGCGGGCGACGGCGCAGGGAAAGGTGGACGGGTTCTATCGCAAGCTTGAGGATTTGACCGAGGCTGGCCGCTTCGAAAGCTGAGACCGCCTAGCCCGGCAAGCGCAGCCGCCCCGATATCTCCGCCTCATGGTGGTTCAGGGTGCCAATCCCTGCCCCGGCGGTCCAGAATCCCCCGAGTATCTCGGTTCCCTGCATATCGACCCGCCCTCCGATGTCGGCGCCCTCAAGCGTCACATTGGCCATCATCAGCGAGTCCCGCATCGACAGGGTGCCAAGTCGGGCACCGGCAAGGGACAGCACACCCTGCACCACGGTTGCGTCAAGGATCACATCGCTTGCGGTCAGCCCGTCGGCACGCAGGTCGGTGCGAAAACTCGCGCCGCTGAAATCGCATTGTCCCCGCACCGTCGCTTGCCGCAGCCATGACAGGCCATGAAACCGTGCGCCCCGCGCGCTGAGACCGCCGTTCAGCACAGCACCCGACAAGTCGAAGCCCCGCAGGTCAAGACCATCAAGCACCAAAGGCGTGTCCAGAACGAGTCTGCGGGCATCGACATGTTCGCCATGCCGCCACGGTTTCTTAAGCTCGGTCAGAAGGTCCGCCCCGGTCATGTGAACACGAAGCCCCGGTTGACCGGCAGCACCTGCCCGGTCAGCGTCAAGGCCGCTTCGCTGAGTAGAAAGGCCACGATTCCCGCGACATCCTCGGGCGGCTGCGGTCCGGGCACGGCGCGGCCCGCGCCATATTGATCATGGCGTGCCTTGGGCACGTATTCGGTGCTTTCAGTGGTCAGGATGCCTGGCGCAATGGCGGTCACGCCGATCCCGTCTGTCCCCAGTTCCCGCGCCAGTGCCCGCGTCATCGAGATCACCGCGCCCTTCGAGGCCACGTAGGTCATCAGGTTGGGTGCGCCCCACAGCGCGGTATCAGAGGCCACATTGACGATCCGCCCGGACCCCGAGGCGCGCAGGGCGGAGGCTGCGGCGCGGGTCATCAGCCATGTGCCGCGTACATTGACCTCCATCACCCGGTCCCATGTCTCGATATCGACATCCTCGAAGCCGATGCCCCCGATGCCGGTGGCAATCGCCCCGTTGTTGAACAACCCGTGCAGCGGCCCGTCCAGCGCCGTGCCAAGAGCCGCGACGCTGGACGGATCGCGCAGGTCGAGGGGGTGGAAGCTGGCTGAGAGCTCATCCGCCACGGCGCGGCCTTCCTCCTCCAGGATATCGGCAAGGATCAACGTCGCGCCCGCCTCTGCCAGATAGCGCGCGATTACCGCGCCAAGCCCGCGTGCCGCGCCGGTTACCAGAATGCGCCGTCCCGCCAGACTCATTGCGCGGCCACGCCGTCGGCGGCGGCATCCTCAGCCTCGATCTGAGCGCGGGCCAGGCGGTTCAGGGCGCGGCGCAGATGCGCAAGGCCGATGTCATGCTGATACAGCATCTCGCGCCGTCGGGCGTCGTCGGGCATGCCTTCCAGCATCACCCGGTCCTGTTCCAGAACGTTCCAATGCCGTTCCTCCAACCGCGCGCGGAACAGGAAACGCCAGCTGTCACGCTCGAACCCCTGCACCTTGCGCATCCGCCAGAAGAACACCTTGCAGCGCTGCGGCCCCATGGGCAGGACGTAACCAACGATCCGCATGTTGCCGCCCGGTCCCGCCGAGGCGGGATAGGGAATGTCGAGGTGACAATACATGCCGCCTTCAGGGGTTTCGAATTCGACCCAATCGAAATTCTCGCCGGTCTGACCCACACGCGCCACGCGGAAGCCGCCCTCGCGGTTGTCCAGTTCCAGCAGGTCCTGCTTGGACCCGAAGGCCAGGGTGAAACTTTCCGCATGCAGATAGCAGCCGTGCATCGGATCGGCGAGGTTGTCGAGCGCGTAGCGATAGTTCACGTCCCAGATCGCCGTACATAGAAACCCTGCCCAATCCGGGTCGGTCAGCTCAGGGGACAGCGGCAATTCGGGCGGTTCTGTCGCCTCGTCGGAAGACATGAACACGAAAACCGCGTCGCTATGTTCAGCCACGTGGTACGAGCGCAGGGCCTTGCGCCCCTCCATCGGGCAATCGGGCATGGCGGGCACCTGCTGCACGGTGCCGGTTCCATCGACCACGACGCCGTGATACCGGCAGCCGATATGTTCCCCGTGGATCTCGCCATAGCTGAGCGGCGCCCCCCTGTGGGGGCAGAAATCCTCGATGCACTGAACCTGCCCGTCCGACCGGCGCCACATAACCAGTTTTTGCCCAAGCGCCACGACGCCGAAGGGGCGGTCCCCACGGATCTCCACCGATTTGGCGACCGGATACCATTGATCGCGGACGCCTTCGTTCACGCGGGCCTCGATCCGGGCCCTCATCTCTGCTGATACTGCCATGATGTCCTCCGTTCAGGCTCCGAAACCGTTTTCGAGATAGGCCGCGTCCAGATCGGCGTTGATTGCCTGCAACTCGGCCGCAAGTGTGTCTGGCGTCCAGTCGGGTTTGCCGCTGGAAGGCCGGATGACGGCGCGGACGGTCAGCGCCTCGGCCAGCGCGGCTTGCCCGGTGATGCCTTCGCCATAGATCGCCATCAGCGCCTCGGCCAGATCATCCTCGGCCTGGCTGAGCGGACGGCCCCGGCCCTGGTTGGCCAGTTCCGGGCGGCCCGCGGCGCGCGCGGCGGCCATCATCGCCTTGAAGGCGTCGGGGCGTTCAGCGTTGCCTTGCGTGCTCATGATCCTCACCCCTTGCGGTAAACGGCGCCATCGTCGCCGGAGGTTCCGATAACGGTCCAGACCGTCGCCGGGCCGACGCCCGGATTGCGCAGGTAATGGGCCTGCCCGGCGGGCGTCTTGATCAGGTCACGGGGGCCAAGCTCGACGCTGGCTTCCGTGCCGTCCTCCTCGACCCAGACAACCTCGACGCTGCCCTCGATACACAGATAGGCATCCTCGACCGTGCGGGTGAAGGGGGCCAGTTTCGCGCCCATGGGCAGGCCCCACATTTCCTTGCGGGTGCTGTCATGTTGTACCGCGCCGGGTGCGTCGCCGACATAGACCTTGCGGGTAAAGCCCGCCTCTTCCCAGATCGTCGGCAACTCGGTGTAGCGCACCACATATTCCGACATCAGCTTCTGGATCTCGTGGCTACCGTTTGGGTCGTAGGCCATGGTCTTGCCTGGTTCCGCGCCGAAAGTGCGGGCCAGTTCGGCGGGGTGCTCCTTGGGGTGATAGTGGTAGACGGGCGGCAAGGGTTTGCCCACATCGACCGAGATCGACATGATCACCGGCTCGACCCCGTCGACCCGAAAGCCGTGGCCGATTTCGCGGGCGTTGAGGATCATGTCCTTGGGGCCAAGATTGACCTCCACCACCTCGCCATGCTTTTCCCAGCCGACAATCAGCGCACCCGAAAGGATCAGGAAGCTTTCCTCGATCTCGTGGCTGTGGCAGGCGGCATAGCGGCCGGGTTCCTTGTAGATCAGGCTGAGCGTGAAATTGTCCGCTTTCAGGGTCGAGGGATCGCCCACCTTGGGCGAGCCACCGGCACCGATATAGCGCATCTGCGCCCGCGCCAGTTCATCGAACCCGGCATTGGAGGGAAAGGCGTTCCAGTCAAAGGCCTTGTCGACAAAGCGCCCGGTATGGGCCTTCATCCGATCTGCAAGGCTGGCCTGAGGGGTTGCGGCGATGTTCATGACGATGCTCCCTTTTGAATTTGCTTGACCACAGACTAGGCTTGGGGGTTTCGTTGGAAAGATTGTGTTTTACCGGTGAAACGTTTTGGAGAGGTCATGAGCGACGAAGACCCGTATTCCGTGCCCGCGCTCGTGCGTGGGCTGACCCTGTTGCAGACCTTCTCGCCGCAACGCCCCGAACAGACGATGTCGCAACTGGCAAAATCGCTTGGGATTACCAGATCGGCGGTGTTCCGCACGGTACACACGCTTGTGCAAGAGGGGTTCCTGCTACCGGTTCGGGACGGCAAAACCTACCGGCTTGGTCCGGCAGTTCTGCGGGTCAGTTATGGGTATCTTGCCAGCCGGGAATTGCTTGAAGTCGCACAAAAACCGCTCGAAGCGTTCCGGGACGAGCAGGATTGGTCCGGGCATCTGGGTGTTCTGGACGGGCGACATGTGCTCTACCTGATTCGGCTGGCGGCCTCCGACGGGCTGTCGTCCCTCGTCCATGTCGGAAGCCGGCTGCCGGCAACGCTGACCGCCATGGGACGGGTGCTGTTGACCCAGAAGACCGAACCGCAGCTCCGCCGCTTGCTCGATGGTCAGCCGAAAGCGGCCATCGAAAAGGCTGTTTCCGCCTGGCAGGAAGATTGCAAGAGCCCGTCGGTCATCCACAATGGCAGCTTCGAAACCGGGCTGTGCAGCGTCGCCGCACCGATCTACGACATGTCCGGCGGCATCGTAGCGGCAATAAGCGCGACGAAGCAGACAGATGCCGTGCCCGACCTGGTGGAGCAGGACATCCTGAAAACGGCCAGAATGATCAGCCGCGCCATGGGGTGGAAAGCGCCAGAGGCCTGAACATGTCCACCATGGACGGCGCGGCCCGGGACAGCCCCGATTGGCTCCGGTTGCTTTGTGGCGCGCTCTGACAGAGATTGGGGCCATGGGACATGACCCGCCCCACCCAAACAGCCCGGACACATGCCTTCCCTCTGCCGCGACTGCCTGACCCCATTTGACACCGGCGCCCGATGCCCCGCCTGCCGGCGGCCAAGGATCGTATCGCATCCGGAGCTTTTTGACCTGTCCATCGCGCATATGGATTGCGACGCCTTCTATGCCTCGGTCGAAAAACGCGACAATCCCGAGCTGCGCGACAAGCCCGTGATCATTGGCGGCGGCAAGCGGGGCGTGGTCTCCACCGCCTGCTATATTGCGCGAATCAAGGGGGTGCGCTCGGCCATGCCCATGTTCAAGGCGCTGGAGCTCTGCCCCGAGGCGGTGGTCGTCCGGGGCCGGATGGAAGTCTATGCCGCCGTGTCGAAACAGATCCGCGCGATGATGGAGGAGATGACCCCCTCCATCGAGCCGCTGTCGCTGGATGAGGCGTTCATGGACCTGACCGGTACCGCGCGGCTGCATGGTCGCCCGCCCGCCGTGATGCTGGCGCGGCTAGTGAAGCGGATGAAGGACGAGATCGGGATTACCGGGTCGATCGGCCTGTCCCACAACAAGTTCCTCGCCAAGATCGCCTCCGACCTCGACAAGCCGCGCGGATTCTCGGTGATCGGACAGGCCGAGACGATGGATTTTCTGGAACAGAAACCGGTGCGCATGATCTGGGGTATCGGCGAGGCCGGTCAGGCCTCTCTCGACAAGGTGGGCATTCGCACCTTCGCCGATCTGCGCCGGTGGGACCGCGAGGATCTGGTGGCGCGTTTCGGGTCCATGGGGGACCGGCTGTGGCATCTGGCGCGTGGGCAGGACAGGCGGCGCGTCAGCCGCGATGCGCCGATGAAAAGCATATCGTCCGAGACGACCTTCTTCGAAGACATCTCGGACCCCGACCTGCTGGACGGGCACCTGTGGCGGCTGGCCGAGAAGGTGTCGGACCGGCTGAAGGCCAAGCGGTTGGCGGGGCGCGTGGTGGTGCTGAAGCTGAAGCGGTCGGACTTCCAGCTGATCACACGGCGGCGCAGCCTGACCGACCCCACCCAGATCGCCGACCGCATCTACCGTGCCGCGCGCGGGCTGTTTGACAACGCCCCCCATACCAAGCCCTACCGGCTGATCGGGGTGGGTCTGGCGGATCTGCTGCCCGAGGATATGGCCGACCGGTCCGGCAACCTTCTGGATCCGCAGGAGGCCGCCAGGATCAAGGCCGAGCGCGCGGCGGACGAGATTCGGAAAAGGTTCGGCGGTGACGCGATCCTGAAAGGGCGGTCCCTGCGCTGACGGTGCCTCCGGGGCCAGCACGCGGCTTCGAAACCGCGTCCGCCCTATTCAGCCGCCATCGGCAAGGAATCCTCGCCCCGGATCATCAGCCGCAACACCCCGGTCACCAGTTTCTTGACGCTCTGGAAATTGCCATTCGGGCGGATCAATTGTTCGTTCATGTAGAGCGACCGGTCGATCTCGATCTGCACGGCGTGTCGCCCGCGCGATGGCCGCCCGTAATTCTGCGCGATATAGGCCCCGGCGAAGGGGCTGTTGCGGCTGACCACCAACCCGGCGACAGAAAAGCCCGCCTCCAGCCGATCCACGAATCCCACTGCCGCCGATGCGCCGAACCGGTCGCCCAGAACCACGTCAGGCCGCGCCTGTCCGGGGCCGCGCGACATTGCATCCAGCGCTTCATGTGGCATCGAATGAAAATCCAGCAGCACCGACTCGCCGCAATCTTCCAGCGACTCCCGCACCAATCCTTCAAGGCAGGCGTGATAGGGTTGCCAGACCTTCTCGATCCGCTCCTCTGCCTCCTCCCGGCTCAGCTTGCCGCGATAGATCACCCGTCCCCCGGCCACGACCCGGGGAATCACCCCAAGGCCAGAACTGATCCGCGGATTGACCGCGCTGCGCCGCACGCCCTCGATCACCGCCGGATCGAGCTCGTCATTCGAACGGTTCAGATCCACGAAGGCGCGGGGGTATTCGGCGGCCAGCAGCGGCGCGCCAAGAGCGGGGGCCTCGGCCACCAGCATATCGACAAAGGCGTCCTCGGACGACCGGATCGCGCGCTCGTCCAGCACAGTCCGCCGGATGAAGCTCCACGGGTAGTGGCGCCCCGAATGCGGCGAGGCGACGATCACGGATCCGACCCGGCTTTCGGGCCTTTCCAGCCGGTAAGCGGCGCGGTATTCGCTGGACTCGGTCATGGGAATTATCATTACCCGAATTTTGTGGCCTCAAAAGCCCTTGAACACCATCCCGACTCCTTTTATAGACCGCCTACCCAACGTGGCAGGGGCTGCGGCTGGCATGTATGTGTCGGCTTGGCCTTTGCAAATCAGGGGGCGATTAGCTCAGCGGTAGAGCACTTCGTTGACATCGAAGGGGTCACTGGTTCGATCCCAGTATCGCCCACCATCTTCCCTTGGTAACAAGGGGTTAACCCAAAGGCGCATCGCCGCGCCGCGACGAAGGAGAGGCCAGATGAAGGTCAAGAACTCGCTCCGCTCGCTCAAGCAGCGTCACCGCGATTGCCGCGTCGTGCGCCGCAAGGGCCGCGTCTACGTCATCAACAAGACGCAGCGCCGGTTCAAAGCCCGCCAGGGCTGAGCCACAGCAGATTTCGCATGAAAAAGCGCCGCAGGTTCCGCCTGCGGCGCTTTTGCTTGATACGGCCCGACTTTCCGGGGCGACGCATCGCGCGCCCCGGGCAGGTGCGGATCAGTTATTGGCCATGCCTTCGACCAGCAGCGCCGCGGCCGTCACGGCATCCACCACGCCGGTCACCGGCAAGCCGCGGGCCTGCTGATAGGCACGCAGGGCGGCATAGGTCTGCGCGGTAAAGGTGCCATCAGCCGGACCGGGATCGAAGCCCAGATTGGACAAGGCGCGTTCCGTCGCAACCCGCTGACCGAGGTTCAGCGGAATACCCCCCTGGGGCGGCTGCGGCGGCGCCAGCGCGTCGATCCGTTGCTGTGCCTCGGCCGCGTGGCGGCCATTGGGGAAGCGGTTGAGATAGCTGCGATAGGCCTGCACCGTATCTGCCGCCTGCGCCTGCTGCCACGCCTGCTCGTCCGCCTGGATCTGGGAAATCCGGTCCAGCGCCTCCTGCCGATGGCGCGGAGTGGGGAAGGCATTGAGGTAGTTGCGATAACCCTGGATCGTGTCCGTCGATTCCGCGAGGTTCCACGCCCGGTCATCATCGCGAATGGCGCGCATCAGCGCGCGCGCTTCGGCGGCATGCGCACCGTTCGGATAGGCATCCAGATAGGCCTGATAGCTGTTCAGCGTGTCGCGCGCCTGCGCCTGTTGCCACGCCGCGGGTTCCCCGGCGGCCTGCTGCAACTGCGCCAGCCGTTGACGGGCCTGAGCCGCATGGGGGCCGTTGGGGTAGTCGTTCAGATAGGCGCGATAGCCCGCAATCGTGTCGCGGGCCTGTGCCAGTTGCCACGCCTGGGATTCCTGCTGCGCGAGAATGGTGTTCAGGCGTTGGCGGGCAAGCTGTGAAAACTCGCCATTGGGATATCGGCCCAGATAGGCCCGCAGGCCGGCCTCGTCCTGACCGCGCCCGGTCTGGTTCCAATAGGCGATATCGGCCTGCCGTTCCTGTTCCGCCTCGATCGCATCCAGTCGCTGACGCGCCAGTTGCGCGAACTGACCGTTCGGGTAGCGGTTCAGATATGCCCGAAGCCCGGCCTCGTCATTGCCCTGCCCGGTCTGGTTCCAATAGGCCAGATCCTGCGCGCGAATCTCTTCTCGCCGCACATCGCCCTGATCGCTCAGCCTTGTGACCTGCGCCGCATCCAGATAGCCGGTGACCTGCAAGCCGTTGGCCTGCTGCCATTGGCGGATGCCGCCGCGCGTACCGGGGCCAAACAGCCCGTCGATACCGCTGTTGTAGTAGCCCAGAACCGCCAGATCGCGCTGGATGTCGCGCTTGTCTTCGCGCGACAGGCCAAGGGCGTTCTCGGCCTCTTCCGGGGTCAGTTGCGGCGCGGGCGGTTCAAGTGCTGCAATCCGCGCCTGTGCCTGCGCGGCGTAGTAGCCGCCGGGATAACGGTTCAGATAGGCGCGATAGGCAAAGACATTGTCCAGCGTCGACATCGCCTCCCAATAGGCCTGTTCATCGGCGGGCACGACGGGCGTGACCACCGGTGCCGGAATGAAGGGCACGAAGGGATCTGCCAACGCCACCACGGTCAGATCTGGGGACGCCGCCAGCACATCGCGCAAGGGGCGGCCCGGCTCCAACAGGCCGCTGCGCAGGAAGCGCGCGACCGAGGCCGGGTGTCCGGTGGCCAGTGTCACGCCTTCGGGCACCTCCAGCGGGCCAAGCCCGTTTTCCAACCCGGCACCAAGGGCAATTCCCTGATCCTCCGGGGCCAGCAGTATGACCGCGCGCGCGGGCGACGCCGCCGCGATGTCCATCAACAGCTGCACGGGAATGCCCGCGCCCGACACGCTGCCAAGGTCCTGCTGACCGGCATCGCGGCCCAGGAACCAGCTTAGCCCACCATGGCTGACGAAGCGGCCCGACAGGGCGATGACCAACGCCTCCTGCTCGTCCGCGGTGACCAGCCGGGTCACCAACTGGCGCAGGGTGGCCGCATCCGCATCAAGGGCGGAAATCAGCTCAAACCCCGCTTGGTCCAGCGGAGTGAGGGCTGTCCCAAGGTAGCGCGGCGCGCCGTAGCTTGTGGTCGACGCCGCGTCGACGGTGCCCACGACAAGGGCCGTATCGGCCCCCGCCGGCATGGCGACACCCATCAGAAGCAGCGCTTTTACAAATGATTTCATGGCTCAAACCTCCTTCAAATAAGGCGGGCCGAGATCATTCGTAGCTGCGCCGGTCCTCGATGACCTTACCGTCATTGGGCAGGCTGCCTGCGGGAACGAGCTCGATTCGCCCCCTCAACTTTAGCGTATCCAGAACCGTTTGTTCATAAACGCTTCCGTCAGTGCCCGCTGTTTCCAGTTGCACCAGCATCACGTCCATCTCGCCCTCACGCTCGGCGATGACACGGGCGCGGCCCACATCGCTGTGACGAGCAACCAGATCGGCCACCTGTTCGGGGCGCACGAACATGCCCTTGATCTTGGTGGTCTGATCGGCCCGGCCCATCCAACCCTTGATCCGCATATTGGTGCGGCCACAGGGGCTTTCGCCTTCCATCACGGCGCTAAGGTCGCCGGTGGCGAAGCGTATCAGCGGATAATCGGGATTGAGCGTCGTTACCACGACCTCGCCCACCTCACCTGGGGCAACCGGGTCGCCTGTACCGGGGCGGACGATCTCCACGATCACGCCTTCGTCGACGATCATACCCTCCTGCGCCGGGCTTTCATGGGCGATATTGCCCAGATCGGCGGTGGCGTAGTTCTGAAGGCACAGAATGCCCCGGTCGGCATATTCCTGGCGCAGCGACGGGAACAGAGCGCCCCCGCCAACAGCGGCCTTGGTGATCTTCAGCGACAGCCCCATCTGGTCGGCCTTGTCGAGGATCACCTTCAGGAAATCGGGCGTGCCCGCATAGGCAGTCGTGCCAATGTCATGAGCGGCGCGCACCTGCAATTCGGTCTGGCCGGTGCCCGCAGGAACCACGGTGGCCCCCACGGCCCGCGCGCCGCTTTCAAAGATCATGCCCGCTGGCGTCAGGTGGTAGCCAAAGCAGTTCTGCACGATGTCATCCGACCCGATGCCAACCGCATTCAGGAACCGCCCGATACGCCACCAGTCATGGCTGATCCCGCCCGGCTCATAGATGGGCCCCGGTGACTGGAAGACATGTGCCACGTTCTGCACGGCGATATTGCCAAACGGCGGGTTCTGCTGCTGCCAGCCCGACAGGGTCGACTTGCGCAGAACCGGCAGTTTGCTCAGCTCCGACAGATCGGACAGCGACCCGACATCCATCGCGCAGGAACCAGAGGCCGCCACACGGGCGATCTGCGCGTTCACGGCGGCCAGCTGATCGCTGGCACGCTGGTCGGCGCTTCGGGTTTCCAGATCGTCGAAATAGGTGCTCACGGCATTGTCCCTCATCACGCCAGCCACCGCTTGCGGCGACGATAGGACCGCACATCGCGGAAGCTCTTGCGCCCTTCATCGGACATGCCCAGGTAGAATTCCTTCACATCCGGGTTCTCGCGCAACTCCTTGGCGGGGCCATCCATCACCACGCGGCCCGATTCCAGGATGTAGCCGTAATGGGCAAAGCGCAGCGCCACATTGGTGTTCTGCTCGGCCAACAGGAAGGTATAGCCCTCCCCCTCGTTCAGCGATTTCACGATGCCGAAGATCTGCTCGACCAACTGCGGGGCCAGACCCATCGAGGGTTCATCCAGCAGGATCGTCTCAGGCCGGCTCATCAGCGCGCGGCCAATGGCGCACATCTGCTGTTCCCCGCCCGAGGTATAGCCAGCCTGCGATTTGCGGCGCTCTTTCAGCCGGGGGAAGTAGTTATAGACCATCTCAAGGTCGGCGCTCACGGCGCCCTTCCCGTCCTTGCGCGTATAGGCGCCGGTCATCAGGTTTTCCTCGATGGTCAGATGTTCGAAGCAATGACGGCCTTCCATCACCTGGATCACACCCCGATCCACCAGATCGGAAGGCGACAGGTCCTGCACCCGCTCACCGCGATAGTTGATGCTGCCCTTGGTCACCTCGCCGCGTTCGGAATGCAGCAGGTTGGAAATGGCTTTCAGCGTCGTGGTCTTGCCCGCGCCGTTGCCGCCAAGCAGCGCCGTGATGCCGCCCTTGGGCACCTTGAGGCTCACGCCTTTCAGCACGAGGATCACGTGGTTGTAGATCACCTCGATATTGTTGACCTCCAGCAGCGTTTCCGCGCCAGCGTCTTCCGGGGCAAACCCGTCTCCGTGCACTTCGTGAACCTGGTCCAGCATGTTCTTCAACCTTTGTTCTCGGGGTCCGGCGGCAGCGAAGGGCCGCCGCCGGAGATGTCATGAGATCAGCTCAGGATCACTCGGCGCAGCCGCGCGACTCGATGCCGTTCTCGGCGGCAAAGGCGGCCGAGTCTTCCTCGATCAGCGGCTGAGTGACAGAGTCGTCAGGTGCAATGAAGTCGGTCAGGGTAACCCACTCCTGCGCGGACGCATCCCACTGCTGGATCCGGCCCATGCCGGGGCCACCGTGGTTGCCACAGGTCACGTCGAAGGCCGGGCCGACACCGGGCATGCCCAGTTCCGCCATACGCTCTTCGGTGATCGACAGCGCTTCCATGCCGTCGCGCATCATTGCCGGGGTGATGTCGGCCACACCGTGGATTTCCTGCGCGGTGCGGGCAGCTTCGGCGGCCAGCATCGCGGCATACATGCCACGGGTGTACAGCACCGAACCGAGGTTCGATCCGTCACCGGCAGCCAGACCCGCGTCGATCACGTGCTCCTGGATTTCCGCGAAGACCGGCAGATCGCCCAGAATGTTCATGTTCAGCGCCAGGTAGCCGTCGGCACCGTCACCGGCGGGCATCACGTCATGCTCCGCACCGGCCCACCAGTTGCCGATGAAGTGATCCATCGGGAAACGGATGTTGGCGGCTTCCTGCACGGCGACCTGGTTCATCACGCCCCAGCCCCACATGATCACGTAATCGGGACGCTCGCGGCGGATGGTCAGCCACTGGTTGCCCTGTTCCTGACCGGGGTGATCGACGGCCAGCTGAACCAGTTCAAACCCGAGCTGTTCCGACAGGATTTCCAGCGTGCGGATCGGTTCACGACCATAGGCCGAGTTGTGGTACAGCAGCACGATCTTCTGACCGTCCAGCGACCCTTCGTTCTGGTCCAGCAGGTAGTTGATGATCACGCTGGCGCCGTCCCAGTAGTTCGCCGGGTAGTTGAACACCCACTCGAACACGTCGCCATTGGCAGCCGAGGTCCGGCCATAGCCCATGGTGTGAAGCGGAATGCCATCCGCGGTCACGCGGGGGATCAGCTGGTAGGTGATGCCGGTGGACAGCGGCTGATAGACCAGCGCGCCTTCGCCGCGGGTCGCCTCGTAGCATTCCACGCCGCGCTCGGTGTTATAGGCGGTTTCGCATTCCGGGACGCTCGTCATCACGCCACCGATGCCACCGTCACGCTGGTTGAGCAGCGTGAAATAGTCGGCATAGCCATCCGCGAAGGGGATGCCGCCCGCTGCATAGGGTCCCGTCCGGTAGGACAGCGAGGGGAATACGAGATCCGCCATCGCGGGCCCTGCGGCCATCAGGCCAGCCAGTGCCAGTGTTGCCAGTTTCTTCATCGGTAAGGTCCTCCCTTGGATTTGTCCGATAAGCCATTGTTGCCGTTGCCTTCCTCTTGACACCGGCGGATTTGGCTGGCCCCGCCTCAGTGCGGGAACGGCCAGAGTCTCAGTTTTTCTTTCGCCAGTCGCCACAGTTGCGCCAGCCCGTGCGGTTCCACGATCAGGAAGAAAACGATCAGGCCGCCCACGATAATCAACTGGATATGCGCCACGATATCCGTGGGCCATCCCAGCAGGTCCACGCCGATGATTTTCAGCAGAACCGGCAGCAGAACCATGAAGGCCGCGCCCGCGAAGCTGCCGAAGATCGACCCCAGGCCGCCGATGATGATCATGAACAGCACCAGGAACGATTTCTGGATGCCGAAGGCCTCGCCCACCTCAACCGCGCCAAGGTAGACCGAGAACAGCAGCGCGCCCGACACGCCCACGAAGAAGGACGAAATCGCAAAGGCGGTCAGCTTCGATTTCAGCGGGTTCACCCCGATGATCTCTGCCGCGATATCCATGTCACGAATTGCCATCCACTGGCGCCCTACCGACCCGCGTGTCAGATTGCGCGCGATCCAGGCCAGCACGATCACGAAAAACAGGCAGAAGAGGTATTTGACCCAGACTTCCGCATTGGGGCCGGTCACCGCCATACCGAACATGGTCCGCTCCGGCGCGTTGATCTGACCGGAAGCCGAATAGTTGTAGAACCACGGCACCCGGTTGAAGAGCCACACAAGGAAGAACTGCGCGGCCAATGTCGCCACGGCCAGGTAGAACCCCTTGATGCGCAGCGATGGCAGGCCGAACAAAACGCCCACGATGGCCGTCACAAGCCCCGACAGGATGGTCACGCTGACCATGTCCATCCACGGGAAGGCCGTCATCAGCTTGTAGGTGGCATAGGCCCCCACGGCCATGAACCCGCCGGTGCCAAGGCTGACCTGCCCGCAATATCCGGTCAGGATGTTCAGACCAAGCGCCGCGATCACGTAGATCAGGAAGGGCAGCAGCAGAGAGTTCGCCCAGTAATCAGAAATCGTCAGCGGAATGACCACGATCGCGACGAACAGCACCAGATAGTAGCGCCAGCGGTCAAACGCGATCGGGAAGGTCTGGTTGTCTTGGGAGTAGCTGGTTTTGAAATCGCCGGCTTCACGGTAGAACATGGATCAGACCTCCGACCGGGTATGCTTGGGGTGATGGGGCAAAGGTTGTCCCTTCGAAAGTTTCAGGTAGGCCCAGACACCGGCCAGCATTCCCGCAGCGGCGAGAAGTAGGGCAATCAGTGTCTGCTGGCTATCGGGCTGTTCCGAGGTCAGGGCAAGGTACCCGAAGGCCCAGAACCCCGACCACGAAATCACGTTGATGATGGCAATCAGCTTGCGCATCTGGCTACACCCTCTCGATGATCTTCTCGCCAAACAGGCCCTGTGGCCGGAAGACGAGGAAGACGAGGGCCAGAACATAGGCGAACCAGTTCTCGGTCGCGCCACCGATCATCGGACCGATGGTGAATTCGAACAGGGCCTCGCCCACGCCGATGATCAGACCGCCGACGATGGCGCCGGGGATCGAGGTGAAGCCACCCAGCATCAGCACCGGCAGCGCCTTCAGCGCAATCAGCGACAGCGAGAACTGCACGCCCGATTTGCTGCCCCACATGATCCCCGCGACAAGGGCGACAAAGCCCGCCAGCGACCACACGAGGATCCAGACGAAGTTGAGCGAAATGCCGACCGACAGCGCCGCCTGATGGTCATCGGCCACCGCGCGCATCGCGCGGCCCTGCTTGGTGTATTGCGCGAAGGCCACAAGACCGGCCACCAGCACAGCAGCCACGATGGCGGCCACGATGTCGAGATTATCAATGAAGAAGCCGTAGCCGAACCAATTGAATGTGGTTTCGTCAATGGCAAGGTTGATGCCCTGCGGCAGACCCACATCCAGCGTGCGGATCTCGGACCCCCACATCAGGTCGGCCACGCCTTCAAGGAAATAAGCCAGCCCGATGGTGGCCATGAACAGGATGATCGGCTCTTGCCCGACAAGGTGCTTGAAGACCACCTTCTGCACCAGCCACGCAAAGGCGATCATCACACCCACCGTCAGCAGGATCGCAAAGAGCGCGGGAACCGAATGCCAGGGCAGATGGTGCACTTCCGTGCCGAAGATCGCGTTGATCAGGTGGCTGAAGGGCACCCGGCCCTCCTGAATGCCCACCAGCGTCATCGCGGCGAAGAGCGCCATCACGCCCTGCGCGTAGTTGAAGATGCCGGAGGCCTTGTAGATCAGCACGAAGCCCAGCGCGACGAGGGCATACATCACCCCGGTCATCAGGCCGTTGAGCGAGACCTCCATGGCAAAGACGAGTTGTTCAGGCATGGTGGCCTCCGCTGGTCAAAGGGGCGTTTTGTCTGCACAGGGGGTGTACGGGGGGTGTACAGGGGGTGTACGGGGGGCACCCCCCTCTATTCGGGGCAAACTCAGTCATGGGCGACCCCCAGATAGGCGTCGATCACTTCCTGATTGTTGCGCACCTCATCAGGTGTGCCGTCACCGATCTTCTTGCCGTAATCCATCACCACAACGCGGTCGGACAGGTCCATGACCACGCCCATATCGTGCTCGATCAGCGCGATGGTGGTGCCGTATTCGTCATTCACGTCGAGGATGAAGCGGCTCATGTCCTCTTTTTCTTCGACGTTCATCCCGGCCATCGGTTCATCGAGCAGCAGAAGCGATGGTTCCGCGACCAGCGCGCGCGCCAGTTCCACACGCTTTTTCAAGCCGTATGGAAGGCGCCCCACCGGTGTTTTCCGAATGGCCTGAATCTCAAGGAAATCAATGATTTCTTCGGCCTTCTCGCGGTTCGCGACCTCTTCCCGTTCGGCCTTTCCCCACCAGATCGCCTGATCGAGGAAGCTGGCCGACATGTGGTTCAGGCGGCCGGTCATGATGTTGTCCAGAACGGTCATCCCTTCGAACAGGGCGATGTTCTGGAAGGTCCGGGCGATGCCCTGCCGCGCCACCTCGAACGGGCGCATCGGTCCTCGCTTTTCGCCCTGATACCAGACCTCGCCTTCCTGCGGCTTGTAGAAGCCCGAGATAACGTTCAGCATCGAGGATTTTCCAGCCCCGTTCGGGCCGATAATGGCGCGGATCTCACCCTCGCGGATATCGAAGGAAATGTCCTTGATCGCCACCACGCCACCAAAGCGCAGGGTGATATTCTTCATTTCCATCATGGTGTTACCGATGGTCCGGCCATCGGCGGTCACATGGGGTTCGTAGTGCATCATGGTCATTCTGCGGCCACCTGCGCTTGGCCCGCGGCCTCCACGACTTTCGCGTCGCGGATCTCCAGCGTGGCGGTGATCTTGCCCTTGCGACCATCTTCGTAGGTCACTTCGGTTTCAGTGTATTGTTCCGACTTCCCGGTGTAGAGCGCGTCGATCAGGTCGGCGAATTTCTCTTCCACGATCCGGCGGCGCACCTTGCGGGTACGGGTCATTTCACCGTCATCGGCATCCAGTTCCTTGTGCAGAACCAGGAAGCGATGCACCTGACAGCCCGACAGCATCGGGTCTTGCGCGACGGATTTGTTCACCTCTTCAACATGTTGCTGGATCGTGTCCAGCACCTGTTTGTGACCGGCCAGTTCCTGATAGGACGCATAGGCGATATTGTTGCGCTCGGCCCAGTTGCCGACGGCGGCAAGGTCGATATTGATGAAGGCAGTGCACATGTCGCGCCCGTTCCCGAAGACCACGGCCTCCAGGATATTCGGGTAGAACTTGAGCTTGTTCTCCACGTATTTCGGCGCGAACAGGCGGCCATCGGCCATCTTGCCCACGTCTTTGGCGCGGTCGATGATCCGCAGGTGGCCGGTGTCTTCCTCGATGAAGCCCGCGTCGCCTGTCGCAACCCAGCCTTCGGAATCTTTGGTATCGGCGGTGCTTTCGGGGTTCTTGTAGTATTCCACGAAGGTGCCCGGGCTGCGGTAGTAGATTTCGCCGCTGTCGCCGATCTTGATTTCCACGCCGGGGCTGGGAACGCCCACGGTATCGGCACGCACCTCGCCATCGGGCTGCTGCGTGATGAACACGGTCGCCTCGGTCTGGCCATAGAGCTGTTTGAGGTTGATGCCGAGCGAGCGGTAGAACTCGAAGATTTCCGGCCCGATGGCCTCACCCGCCGTATACCCGACCCGGACGCGGCTGAAGCCGAGCGTGTTCTTGAGCGGCCCGTATACCAGCTTGTCACCGATCCAGTATTTCAGCTTGTCTCCGAAGGAAACCGGCTTGCCGTCCAGAAGCCTTGGGCCGACTTTCTTGGCGTGTTCCATGTACTTATGGAACATCTTGCGCTTGAAATTGCCGGCATCCTCCATTCGGATCATGACAGTGGTCAGCGTCGTCTCGAACATGCGGGGCGGCGCGAAGAAATAGGTCGGACCGATTTCGCGCAGGTCGGTCATCATCGTGTCGGGCGATTCCGGGCAGTTGGTGCAGAAGCCCGTCCAATAAGCCTGCCCGATGGAGAAGATGAAGTCGCCAACCCAGGCCATCGGCAAGTAGGCGAGAATTTCTTCCGAGGGGCGCAGATGATCGAATTCGGAGGACGCCCTGGCCGTCTCGATCACGTTGCGGTTGGACAGCACCACACCCTTGGATTTGCCCGTGGTGCCCGAGGTATAGAGCATCACGCAGGTGTCATCGTAGCCGATCGAGGCCTCGCGGTCGGCGAGTTCCTTCTCGAACCGCTCGTGAGCCGCGCGACCTTCGGCCTGAATGTCGGCGAGCGAATGCAGCTTGGTGTGATCGTATTTCCGCAGGCCGCGCGCGTCCTGATAGATGATGTGTTCGATCTGGTGCACGGTTTCCTGCACCTCGATCACCTTGTCGACCTGTTCCTGGTCGCCGCAAACGACGAAGCGGGCGCCGGAATGGTCCAGCGCATAGGTCATCTCTTCGGCCACGGCGTCCTGATACATGGGCACCGGCACGGCCCCCACCTTCATCGCGGCAACCATGGACCAGTACATGGCAGGGCGGTTGCGACCGACTATGGCGATATGGTCGCCCTTCTCGACGCCAAGCGCCAGGTATCCATAGGCAATTGCCTGGATTTCCTCGGCCGCTTCGGCCCAGGTCCAGCTTTGCCAGATACCGAATTCCTTTTCCCGATAGGCGGGCTTGCTTCCGAATTGTGCAACGTTCCGTGCGAGCAACGCAGGAACGGATTCAGGCACGCCCGAAACCGCTTTCATCTCAGCCAAGTTCTGTCCTCCCTTCGCCGGTTATCCCGGCGGCCACGCGGTTCCATGACGAAAACGAATCCGCACCTCACCGTGTTGTCGCCATGGTTGAGCGTCAATTTTTACCTGACTTTTTCCCAATCCTAACGAATTGTAACACGCGGCTGGCAGGTCTTGGCGCGAGGGAACCAAGCGTGTAGCGGAAAGGCAGGAGGAGTTGACAGATGGCCAGATCGGACGCCACTGCGCAAATGACCCGTGCCGGGTTAAACCTGATCCAGCAGGCGCTGACGATCTATGACCGCGACCTGAAGCTTGCGGTCTGCAACCGGCCCTTCCAGACCATGTTCGATCTGCCGGAATCTCTGGTCACCCCCGGTGCGACATTTCGCGACACGATCCGGTTTTTGGTCGAACGCGGCGAATATGGCGAGGTGGACGACCCCGAGGGATTCGTCACCGACCGTGTGGAACAGGCCCGTGCCTTTGAACCGCATTACATGGAACGCCGCCGGTCCAATGGCAGGATGATCAGTGTCGAGGGCAGCCCGTTGCCCGAGGGAGGCTGGGTCACGGTTTATACCGACATCACTTCGATCAAGAGCCAGGAGTCACTGCTGCGCGCCCGGTCCGAGGAACTGTCCGATCAGCTGCTGACCCATGCGGAGGAGCTCTCTCGCACCAACCGCCAGCTTGCCGCCACCATCGCACAGCTGGAAGAAACCAAGCGCGGGCTGGCCGAGATGGAGGCGCGCACTCGTCTGACCACCGAAATGACGCCTGCCCATATCGGCCATGTGGATACCGATGGCGTCTACACCTTCACCAACCGGCGCCTGTCCTCGGTGCTGCCAGGGCGGTCGAACGAGATCGTGGGGCTGCATTTCTGCGAAGCGCTCGGGATCAAGACATCGCGCCGCCTGCGCCCGCATCTGGACCGGGCCATGCAGGGCGAATCGAGCGTGCTGGAATTCACCGACGAGGACTCTGGCCGCCGCATTCGCACCGCCTTTACCCCCGATCGGGTGGGCGAAACCGGTCCGATCAACGGCGTTTACCTGTTGTCCACAGACGTAACGGAAGAGGCGCAGGCGCGCGCGGTGCTGATCCAGACGAACAAACGCGAACTGGCGGCGCAACTTACAAGCGGCATGGCGCATGATTTCTCCAACCTGCTGACCATCATCCTCGGCCTGCAAAGCCGCCTGTCCCGGATGGACCTGCCGGAGGCCGCGAAGGAACTGACCAGCGCCACCACCGCCGCCGCCCGTCGCGGGGGGACCCTGCTGGACCGGATCGCGCGCATCTCCGGCCCGCGTGAACTGCACCCCGCCCCAGTCGACATGCGCCGCTTTTTCGAGACCTTCGAGGCGCTCGCCCGCGCACCCCTTGCCGACAACATCCGCCTGTCGATCACCCAGAATGTGCCCGACCCGCTATTGATGCTGGATGAGGGAAGTTTGCAGGACAGCCTTCTCAACCTCGTGCTGAACGCCCGTGACGCGATTGGCCCGGAAGGAGGAGAGATTCGAATCCGCGCGCAGAAGGTGCGGGATACGTGGCTCGATATCGTGGTGGAAGACACAGGGCCGGGCTTTTCGAAAGAGGCGCTGGAATTCGCGCTCGATCCGTTCTTCACCACCAAGGGGCAGGCGGGGTCGGGGCTTGGTCTGTCGATGGTCTTCGATTTCGCCAAGCTGTCCGGCGGCAATGTGCGTCTGGAAAACCACCGCGAGGGCGCGCGCGTCACCTACCGGCTGCCCTTCCGCGCGGTGCCCCTGTCCGAGGCGACGCCGATGCTGATCCTGCTGGTCGAGGATATGCCCGACCTGCGCGTGTCGGTGCGGGAAATGCTGACCGATATGGGTCATCAGGTGATCGAGGCCGCAAGTTTTGCCGAGGCCGATACACTGGCCGATCTGACCGCCATCAACATGGTTCTGTCTGACATCAAGCTCTCTGGCCATACGACCGGTGTCGATCTGCTGGCCCGTCTCGCGCGGCGGCGGCCCGATCTGAAGCTGGCCCTGATGACATCCCTGCCCGAAACACATCCGCTGCGGCAGCGGGGTGCGGCGTGCTGGCCCGTTTTGTCGAAACCCTTCGACAGCGGCCAGCTTCACGCCATACTTGCGCGGGAGGAGGACGCATGAGCGAACCGCTAGTCACCATTCTGGACGACGAACCGCAGATCCGGTTGATGCTGTCCGAGGCCCTGACCGAGGCCGGGTTCCGCACCGCCGCCTATTCCCGCGCCACCGAATTCGAAGCCGCCCTGCGCAAGACCACGCCTGATGTATGTCTTGTCGATCTGGGTCTGCCGGACCGGGACGGGCTGGCCGTGGTGCACCGGTTGGCGCTTGAATCGGGTGCGTCGATCATCATCATCTCGGGCCGCGCCCAGGTGCAGGACCGGGTGACCGGGCTGGAACTGGGGGCCGATGACTACATCATCAAACCCTTCGACCCGGCAGAGGTCGTGGCCCGTGTGCGCGCAAGGCTCAGGGATGTGCGCAGTCGCCCGGCCCAGTCCGATACCGCCCGGTTCGAAGGCTGGACCGCCTATTTCGACCGCTATGTGATGGTCGATGAAGCGGGCGAAGAGGTCAGTTTTTCCCATGCCGAGGGCGAGGTTCTGCGGCTCTTCCTCGACAGCCCCAAACGCCTGATCAGCCGCCAGCAGATGCAGGAGGCTTTGGGCGGCGCGGCGGGCGAAAGCTTTGACCGCGCCATGGATGTACGCATTTCCCGCCTGCGCACCAAGCTGAAGGAAGACCCCAAAAATCCGCGCCTGATCAAGACGATCTACGGCGCGGGGTATATCTTCCTGGGCGATGTGAGGTGGGATTAATTGGCGATCCAGTCGTCAACTGCCCGGTCCAGCCCTGTCCAATCGGTATATTCCCGATCGGCGGTGAGGTCCTGACCGGGGTCTTTTGCGGCGATGATCCGGCGCATGGCAAAGCGTCGGATGATGTCGTAGCGCGAGGGCGTGTAGGCCCCCGCCACCTGCTCCACCCTGTCGGGGGTCCAACCGGTGGCCTCGGTCATCTCGTTGGTGATTGTTTCAAGGCCGCGCCAGTCTTCGGCATCGTGCCCGGCTGCGGACAGGGAGACAGACAGAAACAGGGTCGGCAGGGTTGCCAGCGATGGCGCAGCATCAGCGACAAAGTCCGATAGCGCCTGCTGGTAGTGGCCAAGGTGAACCGACGCGGCGAGGATGGCCCTGTCGAACCGCGCAACATCTGGGTCATCTGCCTCCGATAGCGGGAGCAGTTCGACAGAATGACCGCCATCGTTCAAGTGATCTGCCACATGGCGGCAAATCTTGCGGGTCTGGCCCTCGGTCGTGGCATAGCCGATCAGGATTTTCATGAGAACGCCTCCTTGCCTGCGATGCGCCAGGCAGTCTGCGTCCGAAACCAATCCGATGCCTTGACGAGAGTCAAAAAGCGCAGGAGGGGGCCAAATCCGCCGCCGCGCGCGCCAGAACCCTGAGGCCAGTCACCAGGTCGGCCTCGGCCGTATCCTCGGCAAAGTCGTGGCTGATCCCGCCGATGGAGGGCACGAACAGCATCCCCACCGGCATCATCCGCGACAGGTTCGATGCATCGTGCAGCGCACCGGACGGCATCGACCGCCACTTACCGGGCGCAATCTGACCGGCGGCTTTCGACAACGCCTCCTGCATCCGCGCATCCATCGGGACGGGCACCAGATCGTGACGCAGACGGTCGGCGCTGATGTTCAGGCCGGTGCCGTTCTCGACCTCCAGCAGGACGGAGTCGATCACACGTTCCATCCGGTCCAGCCGATCCGCATCGCCATCGCGCCACTGGATGGTGAACACGGCCTTGCCCGGCACGATAGAGGAGGCATTGGGCAGAAGCCGCATATGCCCGATGGTCCAGACCGTCTGCGGCGTTACCAGATTTCGGAACCGGTCATTCAGGAGCGTTGCAATCCGCACCGCCCCCTGAAACGCATCCTTGCGCATGGCCATCGGCGTGGTGCCCGCGTGGTTCTGTTCGCCGCTCACCGTGACCTGCAACTGCCTCAGCCCCACGATCGAGGTCACCACGCCAACCGCTTCGCCTACCTGATCCAGCACCGGGCCCTGTTCGATGTGGCATTCCAGAAACCCGGTGAACCGGTCCGGATCGACGAAATCGGGCTTGGCAAGATGGGCGACCGCCGCTCGGCCTTCCGCAAAGCTCTGCCCGTCGGTGGCGCGGAACGCGTCGGCCTCGGCCAGTGTTGTGCTGCCCGACCAGATATCGCTGCCGGTCAGGGCGCCGTAGCGGCCCTCCTCGTCCTGAAAGCTGACGCAGGAGATGGCGGGTCCACCGGCCTCGCGCGCGGCACGGGCCACTTCCAGCCCCATGATCACGCCAAGCGCCCCGTCGAGCCAGCCGCCTTCCGGCTGGGAATCGGAATGCGAGCCGACCAGCAGCGACGGACCCTCAACCAACCCGAACAGGTTGCCCGCCGGGTCCATATGCGGCGAAAGCCCCGCCTCCTGCATGCGCGCGGACAGCCATTCACGAGAGGCCACGTCAGCAGGCGAGAAGGCGGGCCGGACCACGCCGGACCCTTCTGCCCCGAAGCTGCGGAGATGATGCAGATCGGCCAGAAAGCGCGCGGAATCGATATCGAAGGTCTGTCCCATGTCCCATTCGTAGCCCGTTTTATGCTATCGTCTAGTCATGGACCCTGTAACACTGACCTTTTACGCTGTGGTGTGTGGCCTTTTGGGCCTTGTCAGCCCCAACCTTGGCCGCCCGGCAATCCGTCTTGGCATCGGGGCCGTTGTGGGCCTGATAGCTGCCGGGGCGCTGCCCACGATCCGGGCCAGCCTCGGGCTCTGAGACGCTTCGCCCCTTTCCTTGCGCGCCCCAACGTCCTAAGCGGGGGGCAGACGGCGCGAGGAAATCCCCATGTCCTACATCACCCTCGTGCGCCACGGTCAGGCCAATACCGAAGCGCGCGACGAAGACAGCTATGACCGGCTGAGCGATCTTGGCACCCAACAGGCGCAATGGCTGGGGCAGCATCTGGCGCGCACCGGTGAGGTGTTTCCACGACTTTACTCCGGCACCCTTCAGCGCCACCGGGAAACCGCCGCCGCCATCGGGCTGGACGGTCATGCAGAGCCCCAGATGGATGCGCGGTTCAACGAGATGGAGTTCTTCACGCTGGCCACGCTCTACCGCGACCAACATGGCGTGCCGATCCCCGAGGACCGTGAGGATTTCACCGATCATCTGCCGCGCCTGTTCGCCGCGTGGCAGGCAGGCGAGATCGACAATCCACCGGAAAGCTTTCAGGCATTCGAAGCCCGCGTTCGGGACGGCATGGAAGAGATTGGAGCTGGTGACGGCCGGGCGCTGGTCGTGACCTCTGGTGGGGTCATTGGCATGGCCATGCGGATCACGCTCGGGCTCGACCTGATGGGATATGCCCGCGCCTGCCTTGCCGTTGAAAACACCTCGCTCAGCCGCTGGCTGCCCCTGCGCGGGTCGCTGGCCCTGACGCAGTTCAACGCGCTGCCGCATCTGGAGCACCCGGAACGGCAATTCGCGCGCACCCATCTGTGAGGGAACCGACATGACACATCTTTGGGTTCGCGCGGAACAGCGCCCGAACGAGGAACGCGCAGGCGTGACGGCAGAGGGCGTTCGCGCCCTGATAGCCGCTGGTATCCGCGTGACGGTCGAGGAAAGCTCCACCCGCGCGGCAGGTCTGACGGGCTATGCCGAGGCCGGGGCCGAGATCGCGCCGGAAAACAGCTGGCCAGACGCGCCTGCCGACGCCATCATCTTCGGGCTGAAGGAACTGCCCGAGGACGGCACCCCCCTGCCGCACCGCCACATCATGTTCGGCCATGCCTTCAAGGGACAGTTTTCAGGCCGGGCGCTGCTGGACCGGTTCAAGTCGGGCGGCGGGACGCTTTACGATCTGGAATACCTGGTGGACGAGACGGGCCGCCGCGTCGCCGCTTTCGGCTACTGGGCCGGGTTCGCGGGGGCCGCCGTGTCGCTCAAGGCCTGGATCGCGCAGCAATCGGGCGGCATCTGCCCGTCCGTCGGGGCCTATCCCGGCAAGGACGCGTTGCTGGCCGATCTGGCCAAGGGCATGGCGGGCCTGTCCGTCCCCCGCGCCATCGTCATCGGCGCGCTTGGCCGCGTGGGCACCGGCGCGGCGGATCTATGCGAGGCCATGGGCATGCGCGTGACCAAGTGGGACATGGCGGAAACCGCCAGCGGCGGGCCGTTCCCCGAGATCCTCGACCATGACATCTTCCTCAACTGCATCTTCGCCCGCCCCGGCACACCAGTCTTCGTCCCACGTGAGGCGCTGACGCAGCCTCGCAGCCTGACCGTGATCGGCGACGTCGCCTGCGACCCCGACAGCGACTACAACCCGGTGCCAGTCTATGACCGCGCGACCACATGGGATGCGCCCGTGCTGCGCGTCCATGACACCCCGCCGATGGACGTAATGGCCATCGACAACCTGCCCTCGATGCTGCCGGTGGAGTCCTCTCAGGACTACGCGGCGCAGCTATTGCCCTCACTCCTGACGCTGACCGATCTGGACGGCGGGGTCTGGACGCGCGCAAAGGCGGAATTTGACAAGCACTTCGGCTGACCCGACGGGCAAGGCCCTACATCAGGTCGTCTTCCGCCTCGGACGGATCAACGCCGAGCGCCTCCAACCCGGCTTCCAGATGGTCCGACAGGTGCGGGGTGCCGATCAGGTAGTCGGCCGTCGGCGTCGTCGCCTCGTTGCGGGCGGTGGAAAGCGCCTCGGCGAAATCCTCAGGCTCGAAACTGCCGCGCCCGATCCACATGATGGCGACAACCTCGGCCTGCTCATCCTCGTTCAGGGTTTCGAGAAACCCGCGCAATTCACCCTCGGCCCGGTCGAGCTCGTGCCCCATCAGGATGATCTGTGCGACCTTGTGGGTGGAAATGGCCAGCATGTCGGGTCCTCCGGTTCTGTCCGAGTCTTGGATTGTTCGCGCCCGGATCAATCCTGCGCCGGTTTTGTCAGCCATGCAATGGCAGGCCGTGTCAGCCAACCGGGCAGAACGTGCAGCAGCCGCACCACGGCCCCCGCCATGGCGGGAACCGTCCGGCGGAATCGCGGTGTTCCCATATGTTCGAAGATCTCTGCGGCGGCGGTGGCAGGGGCAACGGCCAGACGGCTTCCAGGCACCCCGAGCGTGACAAGCTGCACCGCCAGCGCCGCCCCCCTGGCCTCGGCGCGCAGCGATTCGGCCATCAGGCGCACCCCGGCTTTGGATGCGGCATAGCCTGCCTGACGGGGCGATCCGCCGATCCCGGCTAGGCTGTCCAGCAAAACGATATGCCCCCGCCCCTCGAAGAGCGGCAACACCACACCGAGAGCATTGGCGATCCCGGTCAGATTGGATGAGATCATTTGTGCCACAACCGCAGCGCTCCACGCTTCTGCGCCGATCACATGGTGGTCATCTATGGCATAGACGAGGCCATCGACTGCACCCAGTTCAATGGCAATCTCGGCAAGCCTGTCTTCGTCCCTGACATCAATCGGGATGTAGCTTGCGCGCCCCGGCAGCGACACCATCAGGTCTTCCAGCTTGTCCTGATCGCACCCTGACAGGACCAGGGACACCCCGGCGCGGCTGAGCTTTTCGGCAAGCGCGGCGCCAAGAGACGTGTCCGCCCCTACAAGCCAGTATCGCATCCCTGCCCAATCGCGCATGTCGACCTCCGGTTTCGCGTCGGAGGAAAGGTTTCACTTCGGCGCGGGCAGGTCCAGTACGGAAGGGACGTATAAATGTCGCAGCAATGCCCTGCCCCGCAGCATGTCGGGGCAGGTGAGGATCAGTCAGCCCAGAACGCGGTTGCAGATGGTCCGGTCACGCATCTGAGCCTGCCCGCCAAGCAGCGACCAGATACGGAGCATGGTTTGCGCATCGCTGGCGCGGCCCAGTTCCTCTGGGTGGGTTTCCTTCAGTTTCAGGACGCGGATTTCCGAAGTTTTGTTGATCATGACGTTCACCTGCTGGTTCACGCCCCCACAGTCCGATCAGACTGCACCCGCAGAAGTTACCCAGGACTTAATATCGGACGGGATAAAGCGTTCAATTGTAACGGACTCACGAAAGGCAACACCATGGGCAGCGGCATTTTCATCCTTCTGATTGCGCAGGGGCTATGCTTTGCGCTTTGGGCGGTGCTGTCCTTTCGGGCCGTGTTCCAGATCTGCGCCATCGCAGCGGGTCGCAGCGGGCAGATGTTTCCCGGACCCGTGTCGTTTCTGTCGGCCTTGGGCGTCTGGCTGAAAGACCCCTCTCACAGGCTGACGCAGGGTCTCTGGACCCTGTCTTTCTTTGGGATAATGGCCCCATCACTCGTCATTGCCATCGGACCCAGCGGCGTGGAATAGGCCTTTCGGAACCGCGCCGGAGCAATTAGACCAGCCCCATGCAACCGCTCGACTACCGTCCCCCGCAGGAACCACTTGAAATCCTGCACCATGACCATGAGCTCCTGCTGGTCAACAAGCCAAGCGGGCTATTATCCGTGCCCGGAAAGGGCGACCACCTGTCCGATTGCCTGATCGCCCGCGTGAAAGAGGCCTTCCCGGAGGCGCTGCTGGTGCACCGGTTGGACATGGACACCTCTGGCGTCATGGTCTTCGGACTGACACCCCACGCTCAGCGGCACCTGGGGCTGCAATTCGAGAAGCGCCAGACCAAGAAAACCTACGTGGCACGGGTCTGGGGCGAAATGGCCGAGAAGACCGGTGAAGTGGATCTGCCGCTGATCGTGGACTGGCCGAACCGGCCGTTGCAGATGGTCGACCACGAAAACGGCAAGCCCGCACAAACCGGGTGGCGGGTCATGCGAACCGGTAACGGGGAAACACGGGTTCGGCTCTATCCGCGTACCGGTCGATCGCACCAGTTGCGTGTGCACATGCTGGAAATCGGCCATCCGATTCTGGGCGATCCGTTCTATGCGAAGGGGCCCGCTCGCGACTTTCCCCGTTTGATGCTACACGCAGAATCGCTGCGCCTGCGCCATCCCGACGGGGGCAAGGGAATGAACTTCTCCGTCAAGGCCCCGTTCTGAGCGGGGCGCGGGAAAGGATTTTGAAAATCCTTTCAACGATCTTTCAAGATCGTTCCAGCGCCCTCTACCCGCGCAGCACCCTGTCGGTGAAGTTCAGGCGCGTAGCCACGATCGGGCAGAGAAACGGCTCCAAGTCCGGCTCTCTTCGCAAGACCTCTTCCAGATCGTCCAGCCGGTTGGTGGCGATCAGTTGCAGAACATCGCTTCGCACGCTTCCGTCCTGCCGACGGGGCAAGTGGGCCACGGGCTGAACCAGTTCGGCCCGCGCCTCCGGGATGAGGGCGCGTAGGGCAGCGGCATCCATGTCTGTTTCCGCAAAGACATAAACCCCAACCCCACGCGCGGGCAGGGCATAGGTGCACAAGGCCACATCGCGCAGGGCATCATGCCGGGCCACCAGATCGCGGATCACGGGGCCGTCGCGGGCGATCCGGTCTTCTGTGCCTTCTCCGTCGGACCAGTTCATCAGTCGCCGGGTAATGAAGTTGTAGACAGGCTTGGCGGTCGCCATCCAGATGCGCGACGGCAGTGACTTGCGGGCCAGCAGGCGCTTTTCGGACGCGGTCAGAAGATCCGGCGCGAAGGCGCGTTTCTGTTTCAGAAGATGCCGCAGATCCTCTCTTGCCATGGTGCGAAACATCACCCCGCGCCGCCGGTGGACGCTGGCCAGTTGAAAATCAATCACCGCCGCGCGGCCTTCGGGCGTGCGCAGCCAGTTCTGGGGCTTGGCGATATCGTTATGTGTCACCCCGTGCCGCCGCATCTGGCGAAGCAGGCGCTTGGCGTCGCGATAGAATTCGCGATCAACCGGGCGGGCCAGTTGCAGCGGTGTCCCCTCCGACCAACTGCGCAGCAGCCCGACCTTGTCCACGCGCAACAGCTCCGGTGTGCCCTCGATACCCTGCACCGCCCTAAGCCCCCGTATTTCCTTGCGCGCAAGATACCATGCCACGGGCCGCGCCCAGATCGGCACGCCATCGAGCTTGCGCAGGGCTACTTTGCGGGACGGATCTTCAGCCAGATGCCCGGCGATGGTTTCCGAGAACACATCGCGCTTCAGCACCGTGTCCGGCACGAAGGTCAGGGGCAGCTCTGGCATATCGGGAGACCCCAAAAAGACAACATCCGGGGGGGTGATACCCCCGGATGCAAAGGTTTGTCCATGTTCACCGATCAGGCATCTTCAGGCGACCAGCCCGACACCGCCTTGACCTCGCAGAAATCCTCCAGCCCGAAGACACCGCCTTCGCGCCCGTTTCCGGATTTCTTCATGCCGCCGAAGGGGCTGCCCGCGCCGCGACCCTGGCCGTTCATTTCGACCATGCCGGACCGCAGCTTCCGCGCCAGACGGTTGCGCTTGGCCCCGTCTTGCGTCTGGACGTAGTTCGTCAGGCCATATTCCGTGTCATTGGCAATCGCCAACGCTTCCGCCTCATCCTCGAACGGGATGATCGACAGAACCGGCCCGAAGATTTCCTCGCGCGCGATGGTCATGTCGTTATTCACGTCAGCAAAGACCGTCGGTCGCACGAAATAG
Organism: Nioella sp.; assembly: GCF_965215655.1. Taxonomy (GTDB): domain Bacteria; phylum Pseudomonadota; class Alphaproteobacteria; order Rhodobacterales; family Rhodobacteraceae; genus Nioella. Next base: position 101,412 of record NZ_OZ244111.1, on the reverse strand, counting down.
CCCTTGTTGAATCCCTCGGGGCGGCCTAGGCCACCTGCCACGAGACGCGCGCCTTCTTCGATGCCCTTGGCAATCAACCCCTGGATCTTGTCGAACTGCATCTGGCTGACCACCGGGCCGATATGGCGGCCGGACTCGCTGGCCAAGCCGACGGTGGTGGCCTCTGCCGTCGCGGCGGCAATCTCAACCGCCTGATCGTAGATGTCGCGCTGTACCAGCATCCGAGTGGGGGCGTTGCAGGACTGGCCGGAGTTGTTGAAGCAGTGGATCGCTCCGCGCTTGACCGCTTTCTCATCCGCGTCGGCAAAGATGATGTTCGCACCCTTGCCGCCAAGTTCCAGATGCACGGGCTTGAGCGTATCGGCGGCATTCTTCGAAATCGCGATTCCCGCGCGGGTGGACCCGGTGAAGCTGATCGCGTCGATGCCCGGATGCGCGGTCATTGCGGAGCCCACGCCCGCGCCATCGCCGTTGATCATGTTGAAAACACCTGCGGGCACGCCCGCCTCATCCAGAATCTCTGCCCAGACCAGCGACGACAGCGGAGCGATCTCGGACGGCTTCAGGATCATCGTGCAGCCGGTGGCCAGCGCCGGGATGACCTTCAGCGTGACCTGATTCATCGGCCAGTTCCAGGGCGTGATCATGCCGACCACGCCAACGCCCTCATAGATGATCCGGTCATTCGGCGCATGATCGCCCAGGGGGCGTTCGAACTCGAAATCCTCCAGCGCCCTGATGAAATTCGAGATGTGCCAAGTGCCCGCGCCGACCTGAGAGGATCGCGCCATGTCAATCGGTGCGCCCATCTCGGTCGAGATCGCCTGCGCCATGTCCTCGCCACGGGCCTTGTAGACCTCCAGCACCTTGCGGATCAGGTCCAGCCGGTCCTGCTTGGACGTATAGGCATAGGTTTCAAACGCAGTGCGGGCTGCTGCAACGGCGGCGTCCAGATCGGCCTGACCGCCGAGGGAAATCGTTGCGCAGACCTCCTCGGTTGAGGGGTTGATGACGTCGAAATCATTGGGCTGGCTCGGGGCCACCCACTGACCGTTGATGTAGAAATCAGTGCTCTTGGGCATGCTATCTCTCCCTTGTTCGGCGCGGAGCCTGTCACCCCGGGACGGGAAGAACAAGACCCCGCATTCGTGACGCGACGGAGTTGCAGGAACGCCTGTCGCATCCTGCCGCAGTGCGGCGGAATGTCTGTCCCTTTTTAAAAGGATTCTAAGTTTTGCCGGTGTAAGTCCCCCTCGGAATGCCCATATTATAGTTAACGATAGCAACCAAATAACGAGGAGTCAGAGTATGGCCCTGCGCATCAACGACACTATCCCCAACCTCACCGTGGAAACAGATCAGGGCAGCTTTGCCCTGCATGACTGGATCGGAGACAACTGGGCGATCCTGTTCAGCCATCCCAAGGACTTCACTCCGGTCTGCACCACCGAATTCGGGGCCGTCGCCCAACTGGCCGATGAATGGGAAAAACGCGGCACTAAGGTACTGGGGATCTCCGTGGACAGCGTGGAAGAGCACGTAAAGTGGAAGGGCGATATTGAATCCGTGGGCGGCGCCAAGGCAGGCTTCCCGATCGTCGCGGACAAGGATCTGCAGGTTTCCAAGGCTTTCGACATGCTTCAGGCCGACTATTACCTGTCCGACAACCCGACACCCGCCGACAGCCAGACCGTGCGCACCGTCTTCATCATCGGGCCGGACAAGCAACTGAAACTGTCGATGACCTACCCGATGAACGTGGGCCGTAACTTCGCCGAAGTTCTACGCGCGCTCGACGCCCTGCAAACCGCCGCCCGCGAAACCGTGGCAACCCCGGCCAACTGGACCCCCGGTGGTGATGTGGTCGTGCCGCTGACCGTCAGCGACGAAGACGCCATCGCCAAGTATGGCTCGATCGACAAGAAGCTGCCCTATCTGCGTATGGCGAAGCTCTCTGCCTGATCTGCCTCCGGTCGCAGTAAAGAGCAGTAGAGAAAAGGCCCCTGGGACGGTTCCAGGGGCCTTTTGCGTTCCGTTCCCACGTTAGACGGGGTGCAACCGGACCGGCGTTCCCACATCCACCATGTCGTACAGTTGGATCACATGATCATTCACCATCCGGATGCAGCCAGAGGATGCCGACATGCCGATAGACCACGGCTGAGGCGTTCCGTGGATACGCAAAAGCGAATCGCCGTAGCCGGTGTAGAGGTACAGCGCCCGAGCCCCGAGCGGGTTATCAGGCCCGCCCTCCATGCCACCGGCGAACTGCGAGTAGACCTCCGGCTCGCGTGCGATCATGCTTGGAGTGGGTGTCCAGCTTGGCCATTCCGCCTTGCGGCCAACCCGGAAAGAACCGGATGCCTGACGGCCTTCGCGCCCCACGGCAACGCCAAATCTTAGCGCCGTGTCGTTCTCATGCACCAGATATAGGAAATGTGCGCCCATATCGACATGGATCGTGCCGGGGCGGAAGCCGGGGTTGATGTCAACCATTTGAGGCTCGTATCGGCTGGACAGTTGCCAGCCTTCGGTAGCGCCCGCGATGGTCGGTGTCAGGGCCAGCGCAGCCCCGGTCGAAATGAAATGGCGGCGGGTCAGCATCGGCAGCATCCCTCCCCTTCGGTAAAATTTCTGAACTCGGCAGAGTTTGGCCGATCCTTTATGAACCGGGCAAGTCTTTGTTTGATAACGTTTCTGTAATTCCACCCCCCGCGCAGGTTTCACATCGGTGATTCAAACCTGTCACACAGCTTTGACAGGCCCACGATAGGCACCACGCCAGTTGCAACCATCGCGCAAGAGGCCGCCATGAAAGAGTCCGATCTCAGCCACCTGTCCTGGGACGAATGGGATGAACACCACGACCCCCGCCCCGAGGAAACTGATTTCGACCGTGTCGTCGAAGCGGCCTTGTCGCGCCGCGGTTTCCTGTCTGGCCTTGTGGCCTTCGGATCGGGCGCTACTGCCATGGGCGCGGGCCTGCTGAATTCCACCGCGGCTCTGGCCATGGGTCATGGCGCGACGCGCTTTGCCTTCACCCCGATTGCCGCGCAGACCGATTTCACCGTGCACGTGCCCGAGGGCTATTCCTGGTCACCGCTGGCCCGTTGGGGTGACCCCCTGTTTTCCGACGCGCCCGCCGCGCTCGACCCCGCGACAGGCGTGACGGTCGAAGCATCCGACCGGGTGTTCGGGGAAAACACCGACGGGATGGAACTGTTCAATGTAGACGGTCACGAACTGATTGCCGTGAACCACGAATACGTGAACCCGGGCGTGAACCTGCCCGCCACGGGCGGCGAGATCGAAACCGCCGAGGCCGTTCTGACGCTGCAGAACATGCAGGGTGTCACGGTCATGGAAGTGGCCCGGGGCGAGAACGGCTGGCAGATCGTTGTCGACAGCCCGTTCAACCGCCGTATCCACCACAACACCGAAATGCGCCTCTCCGGCCCCGCCGCGGGCGATGCGATTCTGCAGACCTCGGCCGATCCTACTGGCACGATGGTTCTGGGCACGCTCAACAATTGCGGGTCCGGCCGGACGCCCTGGGGCACATACCTGACCTGTGAAGAGAACTTTAACGGCTATTTCGGCTCGACCGATCCGGATTTCGACCGCCCCGCCGCCTTCCGCCGTTACGGCATCAACCTCGAAAGCCGCTACAACTACGAACATCACGATGCGCGCTTCGATATTTCAAACGAGCCAAACGAACCCAACCGTTTCGGTTATGTCGTCGAGATCGACCCATCGGCCCCCGACAGCACCCCGGTGAAGCGCACCGCGCTTGGCCGCTTCAAGCATGAAAACGCCGCCTGCGCGATTGCCCCCGATGGCCGTGTCGCCGTCTATATGGGCGACGATGAACGCGGCGAGTTCCTGTACAAATACCTGTCCAACGGCGTCTATCAGCCCGGCGGCGAGACTGATGGCCTGCTCGATGACGGCCAGCTCTACGTGGCCCGCTTCAACGAGGATGGCAGCGGTGAGTGGGTTGCCCTGACCCCTGAAGCCACCGGCATGTCCGAGGTCGAAATCCTGGTGCACACCCGTATGGCCGCCTCCGCCGTTGGTGCCACCACAATGGACCACCCCGAATGGGTCGCAGTGAACCCGATCGCGGTCGAGGCCTATTGCGCGCTGACCAATAACAGCCGCCGCGCGCTGCTGAACGACGATGGCACCATGCGCGCCAATGCAGGCGGTGACGTGATGGCGCTGAATGCGGTCAACCCGCGCGAAGGCAACCGTTATGGCCAGATCGTGCGCTGGCGCCCCGCGAATGACGACCACGCGTCTGACAGCTTCGACTGGGATCTCTACGTCATGGCGGGCAATCCCGAGGTGCATGAGGATGCCTATGCCGGATCTGAAAACGTCAACGCGGGCAACCTGTTCAATTCGCCCGACGGGATGATGTTCGACAGCGCCGGGCTGCTGTGGATCCAGACCGACGGCGATGACAGCAACGAGGGTGATTTCGCGGGCATGGGCAACAACCAGATGCTCTGCGGCGATCCCGAGACAGGCGAGATCGTGCGCTTCCTGACCGGCCCCAACGGTTCGGAAGTGACCGGCCTGACCTGGTCGTCGGACCGGCGCACCATGTTCGTGGGCATCCAGCACCCCTCTGCCCCGTTCCCCGATGGCGAAGGCCAGCTGGCCCGCTCGTCCGTCGTGGCGGTCTGGCGCAACGATGGCGGGCTTGTCGGCTGAAGTCTGCCAGACGATATTTCAGTACCTAGGTATAGATTTCAGCCCCGGCAGGCATTGCTTGCCGGGGTTTTTCCGTCAGGCCCGTGCCGCCATCATCGGGTTGGACTTGCGGGCGATGGAATGCTCGGCCCCGATATGGCGGCAGCCGCCATCCTCCAGATAGCCCACATGCCGCCCTGCCGCGCGCATATGGCGCGAGATGTCCTTTTCCTTGCCGAACCGGCTGTAGCCGCCAAGATCCTGCCAGGTGCTGCTGCGGATCACATGCGGGTTGAAGGTGAACCCGTACCAGCGCATGTGCACGCGCGTCATGAGCGCGTAGGACACGCCACCGATCTCTTCGTATGTCACACGGGCCGCGCGCTGTGGCTCGATCGGCATGTCATCCAGCTCCCTGACGCAGACAGAGGTCATGGTCGGGTCGGAGTCCAGCAAGGCAATGGCTTCGGGCAGGAAGTCGGTGCGGGCGAAATGCCAGTCATCCTCGATATGGAAAATATAGGGGGTGTCCACGGCCTCATACATCGCGTCCACAGCGGCGTGATGGCCGACACGACCGCCTAGATCAATGCGCCGGCCATGGGGGCAGAGCCTGTCGAACGTCCGGTTCGTGGGATCGTCCCCGAAATCATTGATCGCCACGATCGGCAGCAACCGCATCTGGGGCCCAAGACTTTCAATCGTCTGTTCCAGATAGTCGGGGCGCAGCCCCATCGTCATGCAAATCGTGATCTGCCCACTCATGCCCTTGCCTCTTCTCTCTGCCCCCGGCGGTGTGCGCTCTTGCGGGCAGGTCTGCTCGTTATCCTTATCTTTACACAGTTTTTCCCAAAACTTCGGCAAAAAAATGACCCCGGAGAAATCTCCGGGGTCATGGGTATGTATCTGATGCTTGGGCTTACTCGCCAGCGTCCGGCGCTTCTTCCTTGCCGGTTTCCTGGTTGACCATCTTCATGGCCAGCCGGACCTTGCCGCGGTCGTCGAAGCCGAGCAGCTTGACCCACACTTCCTGACCTTCTTTCAGAACGTCGGAGGGGTGGTTCAGGCGGCGGTTCTCGATCTGGGACACATGCACCAGACCGTCGCGCTTGCCGAAGAAGTTCACGAAGGCGCCGAAATCGACAATCTTCACGACCTTGCCCTTGTAGATGTGGCCTTCTTCCGGCTCTGCCACGATCGCATGGATCATGTCATAGGCCTTCTGGATGGCTTCACCATTGGGGCTGGCGATCTTGATGATGCCGTCGTCGTTGATGTCGACCTTGGCGCCCGAGACTTCCACGATCTCGCGGATGACCTTGCCGCCCGAACCGATCACTTCACGGATTTTGTCGGTCGGGATCTGCATGGTCTCGATACGCGGGGCGTGGATCGAGAAGGAGCCCGCTTCGGTCAGGGCCTTGGCCATTTCACCCAGGATGTGCAGGCGGCCAGCCTTGGCCTGTTCCAGCGCTTTGGACATGATCTCGGGCGTGATGCCCGCAACCTTGATGTCCATCTGCAGGCTGGTGATGCCCGCTTCAGTACCCGCAACCTTGAAGTCCATGTCGCCGAGGTGATCCTCGTCACCCAGGATGTCGGTCAGAACCGCGTATTCGCCATCGTCTTCCAGGATCAGGCCCATGGCCACACCGGCAACCGGGGCTTTCAGCGGAACGCCCGCATCCATCATCGACAGCGAGCCGCCACAAACGGACGCCATGGAGGAGGAGCCGTTCGATTCCGTGATCTCGGACACGACGCGGATCGTGTAGGGGAAATCTGTGGCAGCGGGCAGAACGGCCTGAAGGGCGCGCCATGCCAGTTTGCCGTGACCGATTTCACGACGGCCCGGAGGGCCCACGCGACCGGCTTCACCGACCGAGTAGGGCGGGAAGTTGTAGTGCAGCAGGAAGTTCGATTTGAAGTTGCCGTGCAGCGCGTCGATGAACTGTTCGTCGTCGCCGGTGCCAAGGGTGGTCACGACCAGACCCTGGGTTTCGCCACGGGTGAACAGGGCCGAGCCATGGGTCCGGGGCAGAAGGCCGGTCTCGGACACGATCGGGCGCACGGTATCCAGTGAACGGCCGTCGATGCGCTTGCCGGTCTTGACCACGTCACCGCGCAGAACGGCGGCTTCCAGCTTTTTCAGCGCGGTTCCGAGGTTCTCATCCTCGCGCTGTTCCTCGGTCAAGGCCTCGATGATGGCGGCCTTGGCATCAGAAACGGCGGTGGTGCGTTCCTGCTTGTCGGTGATGGCGTAAGCGGCGCGGATCTTGTCCTCACCAGCGGCCTTCACGGCGTCGTAGAGCTCCGAGTAATCGGCAGGCTGGAAGTCGAACGGCTCTTTTGCGGCATCTTCGGCCAGGCTGATGATCAGGTCGATCACCGGCTGGATTTGCTCATGCGCGAAGGTCACGGCGCCCAGCATCTCTGCCTCGGACAGCTCATAAGCCTCGGACTCCACCATCATAACGGCGTTCTTGGTGCCGGCCACAACCAGATCAAGACGCTGATCGGGGTTGTTGCGCAGGTCGTGCATGTCGTCGACCGTCGGGTTCAGAACGTATTCGCCATCTTCGAAACCAACGCGTGCGCCAGCAATCGGGCCACGGAAGGGCGCGCCGGAAATGGTCAGCGCAGCAGAGGCGGCGATCATGGCGACGATGTCGGGATCGTTGACCAGATCGTGGCTCAGCACGGTGCACATGACCAGAACTTCGTTCTTGAAGCCAGGCACGAAGAGCGGGCGGATCGGACGGTCGATCAGGCGCGCGGTCAGCGTTTCCTTTTCGGTCGGACGCGCCTCGCGTTTGAAGAAGCCACCCGGAACCTTACCGGCGGCGTAGTATTTTTCCTGATAGTGCACGGTCAGCGGGAAAAAGTCCTGCCCCGGCTTGGGTTGCTTGGCGAAGGTCACCGCGGCCATGACCGAGGTTTCCCCAAGCGTGGCGATGACACAGCCATCTGCCTGGCGGGCAATCTTGCCCGTTTCCAGTGTAAGCGTTTCCTCGCCCCACTGCATGGATTTCGTCGTAACGTTGAACATGTATCGTATCCTCGATGGGAGCACTCCCAGCCCCTGCCGGGTCTCCCGTTTGCGTGGCGGCCCCATTGCCGCCGACCCCAATCCTGTTCATGCGCCCGGGGTCAAAGGCATCACGTCTCAGATGGGCGGGCCATACACGGATTTTCAGCGGTTTGAAAGCAATCTCTTTCATTTCGCGGCCCGCCCCCCCTTGACCGGCCCCCTTGATCGGCGCACCAAGCACCCCGCAACCTATGCGAGAGCCTGTCCCGATATGATCCCGCGTCATCGTATCCTTCTGCTTCACACCGGCGGCACCATCGGCATGGTCCCGACCGCGCGCGGCCTGAAGCCGGAGCTTGGGGTCGTCGAGCACGCCGTTGATCGGTTGATGGCAGAGCGCGGGAATGACCTGGATATTGAGATTGTCAGGCTGGAACCGCTGATCGACAGTGCCAACGCCACGCCCGCAGACTGGAACCGGCTGGCCGCCGAGATCGTCGCGCGGGCGGACAGCTGCGATGCGATCCTGATCACCCATGGCACCGACACGCTCGCCTTCACCTCCTCGGCCCTGACCATGGCGCTTGAGGGATTGCACAAGCCGGTGATCCTGACCGGGTCGATGATCCCGTTGGGTGGGGACAACAGCGACGGGTGGGCCAATCTGCGCGATGCACTGGCGGCAACGCAAACGGCAGAGCCCGGCGTCTGGATCCAGTTCGCAGGCAAGCTGCTGCGCGGGCCAAGGGCGCGCAAGATCCACAGTTCCGCCCCCGACGCATTTTCCGCCATGCTGTCAGACAGGCCCCCGCGCCGAGAGGGAGAGGTGCTGCGCCAACACCGGTTCGGATCTGCGCGAATTGCCGTGGTGCCGGTTGCGCCTGGCTGCGACATGCGGGTGGTGGGCTTTGCCATGGATCACAGTGACGGCGTGGTCCTGCGCTGCTACGGCAGCGGCACCGTGCCGGACGACCTGCTGTTGGAACAGGGGCTTGCCCGCGCCGCAGACCGCGGCATCCCCGTTGTCGCCGTCAGTGAAACACTGGCGGGCGGCACATCACTTGGCCACTACGCTGCCGGGGCGGTACTGCTGGATCACGGGGTGATCGACGGGCGCGACATGACGCTGGAGGCTGCCTATGCCAAGCTCGCGCTGGCCCTGGCGTCGGTCACTGGGCGGGCTGCGTTGACGAATTTCGTGGAAACACCGCTATGCGGGGAATTCGGCGCGCCCTTTCCGGTGCCCTGACCGCTATTCCAGGTGATAGCCCTGAAACTCCTTGACCGTGGACAGGCTGAGCAGCGTCTTCATCTGCGTAACTGACGGAATTTCCGACAAACGGTCACGGTAGAGTTTTTCGTAGGCTTCCGTGTTCCGCGCCGCGAGGCGGATCAGATAGTCGAACTCGCCCGAAATCATGTGGCATTCCAGAACCTCCGGCATGTGCCGGATCGCCTTTTCGAAGGCCGTGATGTGTTCCTTTCGCTGGCTCGCCAGCTTGACCTCGATGAAGATCTGGATTTCAAGCCCCACGGCCTTGCGGCTGAGCCGCGCCGTGTAATTCGCAATCTTGCCGCTGCCCTCCAGCAGCTTGACGCGCCGGTGGCAGGCGGACAGGGACAGGCCGACCTGTTCGGAAAGCCGGGCCATTGATATCTGCCCATCCTTCTGCAAGACGGAAAGAATTTTCACGTCCAAGTGATCCATCGGAAATTTTCCCCCCTTTAGGCATATTTTGCTCCATTTTTCGCAAATTTTCTTCTTATGCAAGAAATATGGGAATCTTTCTCTCCTTGCCGGTGGTATCCTTGAATTGTCTCGGAGGAGGCAAAAACAACCCAAGGGAGGCATGAATGTCCCATAAAATCGTCGTCGGGTTCGACGGGAGCGAAAGCGGCCGAGCGGCCCTGACCTTCGCTGTCGAAGCAGCCCGCAAAAACGGGGGTGAGCTTCTCATCGCCCATGTCCTGGAATGGTCCCCCTATTCCTTCCTGACCCCGACGGAACTGGAAGAACGCCACAAACGGCGCGGGGAAGAGCTGGAGCGCGCTGAAAAGGCGATCCTGGCCCCCGTGGTGGAAAGCGTGAAAGCCAGCGGCGTCTCGGTCTCGACCGCCCTTCGCTATGGCCACATCGCCGAAACGCTGATCAGCATCGCAAAGGAAGCGGGCGCTGACCAGATCGTCATTGGCCGGACCGGGCATTCCAGCCTGTCGTCCCGCCTGTTCGGATCAGTTGCGGGCAGCCTGGCGCAGGCCGCGCCGGTCGCAGTGACCATTGTTCCATAATCCTTAGTCAGGACACGTCATGAAAATGCATTACAAGGCCGCGGCATTTGCCGCGACGGCCTCGCTGGCTGCATCCGCACCCGCAATGGCCCAGTCCATCGACCAGCAGGTAAACGAGATCTTCGCGAACTCTACCGGCTGGTTCGTCAACTTCATCTTCAGCCCCTTCCCCGGAACCTCCTTCCCGTGGATCGTGGCCTGGCTGGTCGTCGCGGCAACTGTCTTCACGGTCTACTTCGGCCTGATCCAGTTCCGTGCCTTCCCGCATTCCATCGCGCTTGTGAAAGGCGACTACTCAGATCCCAACGACGCGGGCGAAGTCAGCCACTTCCAGGCGCTTGCCACCGCCCTGTCGGGCACCGTGGGCCTGGGCAACATCGCAGGCGTGGCCGTTGCCATCGGCATCGGCGGTCCGGGCGCGACGTTCTGGATGATCCTCGCAGGCCTCATGGGTATGGCGTCGAAATTCACCGAATGCACGCTCGGTGTGAAATACCGGAATGAATACGAGGACGGCACCGTTTCGGGTGGCCCCATGTACTACATGACCAAGGGCTTCGCGGAACGTGGCATCCCAGGCGGCAAGGCCATGGCGATCCTGTTCTCGATCTTCTGTATCCTCGGCGCGCTTGGCGGCGGCAACATGTTCCAGGCCAACCAGGCCCATGCGCAGATCACCAACGTGGTGGGTGACTATCCCGGCTGGATCACCGGCGTTTTCTTCGCGGGAATTGTCTTCGCGGTGATCGTGGGTGGCCTTCAGTCTATCGCGAAAGTGACAGAAAAGGTCGTTCCGATCATGGGCGTGATGTATGTGGTAACCGCATTGGTCATCCTGCTTATGAATGCCAACATGATCGGTTGGGCCTTCGGTCAGATCTTCGAAGGGGCCTTCACCGGGCTTGGCGTTGCAGGCGGCATGGTCGGTGCTTTGATCCAGGGCTTCAAGCGGGCCGCGTTCTCGAACGAAGCGGGCGTTGGTTCCGCTGCAATCGCGCACTCGGCCGTTCGGACGAAAGAGCCGATCACCGAGGGCTTCGTATCGCTGCTGGAACCCTTCATCGACACCGTCGTGATCTGCACCATGACCGCGCTGGTGATCATCATCACCGGGCAACTGGTATCCGACCCTGAAACCGGTCTTTACCTGCTGAACGAAGGTGGCAGCGCGATCCAGACCGTTGACGGCAACTCTGGCGTGGCGCTGACTTCGGCAGCCTTCTCCTCGGCCTTTGGCTGGTTCAAATATGTGCTGGCCATCGCGGTGATCCTGTTTGCCTTCTCGACCATGATCAGCTGGTCCTACTATGGCCTCAAGGCCTGGACCTTCCTGTTCGGCGAAGGCAAGACGACCGAGCTGGTGTTCAAGGTGGTCTTCTGCGTCTTCGTCGTAATCGGCGCGGCGGCCAGCCTCGGCCCGGTCATCGACTTCTCGGATGCGGCGATCTTCGCCATGGCCGTGGTCAACATCGTCGCGCTGTATCTGCTGATGCCGATCGTCAAACGCGAGCTGGACAGCTACCTGTCGCGGCTGAAGTCGGGCGAGATCCGCAAGTTCCACTAACGGACCCGCATCGTAAGACAAGATCTGCGCGCCTCCGGGGTATCGGGGGCGCGTTTTCAGTTCTACCCGCTGGCAGGATTTCCGCGTGATTGCGGCGCGACGGCTGGCCCGCTTGACCCCTGCCCGCAAATGCCTAGGGTGCCGCCAAGCTGTGGCACCAACCCCGAGGCCCCCATGACACAACGCCTGCACCTCGTCTTCGGCGGCGAGCTGATCGACCCGACCAAGAGCGCCTTCAAGGATGTCGACGCCATCGACATCGTCGGCATGTACCCCGATTACGCCAGCGCCTATGACGCGTGGAAGGACGCGGCGCAGCGCACCGTGGACAATGCCCATATGCGCTACTACATCGCCCATATTCACCGCCTGCGCGACGAAGAGCGTGAAGCGTCCCCGACCGAAGAACTCGACAGCTGAAAGCACCCCTTTGATGCGGTTTTCCCTTGCGCTTTCGGCCTACATGGCCTTTTCGGCCCGCGCCACGCGCTATGCCGAAAAGAAGCTGTCCGCGCGGCTGGACGCCGGAAAGGAAGACCCTGAGCGCATCGATGAACGCCGGGGCATTGCGGGGATGGAGCGGCCAGAGGGCGACCTGATCTGGTTTCATGCCGCCAGCGTGGGCGAATCCCTGTCGCTGCTGGAACTGATCCGCCGCATGTCCGAGGAACGACCCGATCTGCATTTCCTCGTGACCACCGGCACGGTGACCTCTGCGCAGGTGATGGCTGCACGCCTGCCGTCTGCGGCCTTTCATCAGTTCATCCCGGTCGATGCCCTGCCCTATGTCCGCCGGTTCCTCGATCACTGGCGCCCTGACCTGGCCGTCTGGACGGAAAGCGAGCTGTGGCCCGCGCTGATCGTGGAAACCAAGGCCCGGTCGATCCCCATGGTGATCATCAATGCGCGCATGTCCAAGACCAGTCATGACCGTTGGCGGTTTTTGCGTGGCATGGTGCGCCGCCTGCTGGAACAGTTCGACGAGGCGCATGTTCAGGACGATCTGACCGCCTCTTACCTGCGCCATCTCGGCCTGCCGGGCGACCGGCTGCATGTTACCGGAACGCTGAAGGAAGGGGCCGCCGCCCTGCCCTGCGACGAGACCGTGCGCGCCAAGCTGGCCCGGCATCTGAACGGGCGTCCCACATGGCTGGCGGCCTCGACCCATGAGGGCGAGGAACAGAAGATCCTCGACGCCCACAAACAGGCCCTCAAGGTCAATCCCCGGCTGCTGCTGGTGCTGGTCCCGCGTCACCCGCATCGGGGCGACGACGTCGCCGCGCTGATCGAAGCGCAGGGTTTCAGTTTCGCCCGCCGCAGCGCCGGAGAACAGCCTGACCCCGATATTGCCGTCTATCTGGCCGATACGCTCGGCGAACTTGGCCTGTGGTACCGCCTGGCACCGATCAGCTTCGTCGGCGGGTCGCTGGAACCGATTGGCGGGCACAACCCGTTTGAACCCGCCGCTCTTGGCTCGGTCATTCTTCACGGGCCCTATGTCAGCAACTTCGTCGACATCTTCCAAAGGCTGGCCGAGGCCAAGGCCTCGCGGTTGGTATCCTCGCCCGATTCACTCGCGTCTGCGGTCAATGACCTGCTGAACCCCGATCGCGCTGCCGAGATGGCCCATGCGGCCTGGGAGGTCTGCTCTGCCGGGGCAGAGGTGACCGACAAGGCGCTCGACATGCTGTTCGACCATCTGGACCGCACCCCGCGGCTCGTGGCGGACTGATGCAGGCGCCACGGTTCTGGCATGACAAACCGGGGCTGCTGAGCCTGCTGCTGTCACCGCTTGGCGCGATCTATGCAGGTGCCACGGCCCGAAGGTTGCGCAACGGCACGCCGCATCGGGCCGGGGTTCCGGTGATCTGCGTCGGCAACTTGAACGCGGGCGGCACCGGCAAGACCCCGACCGTGATTGCCCTGGCCGAGCGACTGACACAGCGCGGCATTGCTGCCCATGTGGTCAGCCAAGGCTACGGTGGCACGGTCGAAGGCCCGCATCGGGTCGATGAAGCCACGGACAAGGCCGAAGCCGTAGGTGACGAACCGCTACTGCTGGCCGCCTTTCTGCCGGTCTGGGTCGCCAAGGATCGCGCGGCCGGGGCGGATGCCGCCGTTCAGGCCGGGGCGCAGGTGATCCTGATGGATGACGGGTTTCAGAACCCGGCGCTGCACAAGGATCTGTCGATCATCGTTGTGGATGCCGTGCGCGGCTTTGGCAACGGCAAGACCATCCCCGCCGGCCCCCTGCGAGAGCCGGTCGCAGCGGGGCTTGCGCGCGCCGATCTGGTTCTGTCCATCGGGCCAGCAAAGGCGCAGGAAAGATTCAGTCGGGACTGGGCCAATGACATCCGCTTGCCGCACATCACCGGCAGGCTGGAGCCGCTGCCCACTGGCATGCCCTTCGACGGGTTGCCGGTGCTGGCCTTCGCCGGGATCGGCCATCCGGGCAAGTTTTTCGCCACGCTTCGGTCCATGGGGGCGGATGTTCGGCGCGCTGAACCGCTGTCAGATCACCAGCCCTTGACCGATGCCTTGCTGTCACGGCTGGAACAGGATGCGTTCAACCTGGGCGCGCAACTGGTGACCACCGAAAAGGATGCCGTGCGACTGCCCGACCGGTTCCGCCGCAAGGTTCTGACGGTGCCGGTCCGATTGCGGCTGGATAATCCCGACCCACTGGACGAAGCGTTGGATCGGCTATTGTCCTAAGGTCGGAGCTTGGGCGAAGCCCGATCCAGCTTCAGTTCGGCATCCGAGAACCGGAACGGCGACCGCACACCCGGCACACCTTCCGGATCAATCCGCATACCCCGCGCCTGAACCTGCGGGTCGGCAAAGACCTCGGCCATGTCGTTGATCGGCCCGGCAGGCACGCCCTCGGCCTCGCAGGCAGCCAGCAGGTCGGCCTTGCTGCGCTGGCGGGTGCGGTCCATCAGGCGGGCGATCATGGTCTCACGGTTGGCGATGCGGTCGGCATTGGTCAGGAAGTCCGGCGCCTCGGCCATCTCTTCCAGCCCCAGAATGCCGCAAAGCCGCCGATACTGGGCATCATTGCCAGTTGCGATGATGATGAACCCATCCGCGCAATCGAACACCTGATAGGGCGTCAGGTTGGGGTGGTAGTTTCCCGTCCGCCCCGGCGGCGTGCCGGTGGCCAGATAGTTCATCGCCTGGTTGGCCGTGATCGACACGGCGCAATCCAACAGCGCCATGTCGATATGCTGGCCCTTCCCGGTCCGTTCCCGCTGATACAGCGCGGCAAGGATGCCGTTGACGGAATAAAGCCCGGTGAACAGATCGGTCACCGCCACACCGACGCGCTGCGGCTGACCATCCGGGTCGCCGGTGATCGACATCAGCCCGGACATACCCTGAATGATGTAGTCATAGCCCGCGCGGTGCGCATAGGGGCCGGTCTGCCCGAACCCGGTGATGGAACAGTAGATCAGCCGGGGATTGATTTGCGACAGGCTGTCATAGTCCAGCCCGTATTTCTCCAGCCCGCCAAGCTTGAAGTTTTCGATCAGGATGTCGGATTCAGCGGCCAGCATGCGCACCAGTTCCTGACCCTCGGACGTGCGAAAATCGGCGGTCACCGTCCGCTTCCCCCGGTTGCAGGAATGGAAATAGGCGGCTGTCTTGTCGCCCTCTCGCTCGATGAAGGGCGGCCCCCACTGGCGGGTATCATCGCCCGCGGGGCTTTCGACCTTGGTCACTTCGGCCCCAAGATCCGACAGAGTCTGACCGGCCCAAGGGCCGGCCAGGATACGTGCAAGCTCTAGTACCTTGAGCCCTTCAAGCGGCGTGCTCATCCCTCGATTTCGGCCAGCAGCCCGTCAAGCACTTCGGAAAAGGCCGCGTAGCTCATGTTGGAATACATCTCGCCATTGATCACGAAGCTGGGGGTGCCCTGAACCTCATCGGCTTCCGCCTGTTCCTGCGACAGGGTCACCATGGCCTGCGCCATGTCGTTGTTCGTCAGGCAAGCGTCGAGCGCTTCGTTGGTCAGGCCCGCGCGCAGACCGAGACGACGCAGATTGGCGGCAACCTCAGCCGGTTCGCCCTGCACCCATTCACGCTGCTCTTCCATGATCATCTCGGAGATGCCGAAATAGCGCAGCGGGCCACCACAGCGGGCGACCATACCGGCCCACAGGCCATAGCGGTCGAAATACACCTCGCGCATGATGAAGCGGATATGACCCGTGTCGACATAGTTCGTCACGAGGTCATGGTAGACTTCTTCGTGAAAGCGGGCGCAGTGCGGGCAGGTGAAAGAGGCGTATTCGATCACCGTGATCGGCGCGCCCTCATCGCCCATCACCATCTCGATCACCTCAACGGCAGCCTCTTCACCGGCATCGGCGGGGGCAGTGTCGGTGCTGCCGGCCTCTTGCGCGCTGGCGGCCATCAGCGGCTGGCTGAGGGTCTGGTTCACTGACTGCGAGGCGGTCAGGTAAAGATACCCGCCCAATGCCACCATCACAGCGGACAGGGCGGACAGAATAAGGGTGCGGGACATGGATGCTCTCCTCAATGGCTGTTCTTGGTTAAAACGTTCCGGGCCAGGCGTTCAAGCGCCTCTTTCAGACGTTCGTCGTGAATCGGGGCGGCGGCAGCATGTGCAGCCTGCAAAACCTCTGGGCTTGGCGCAGGTTTCTGCTTGGGCCGGGCGGTGAACTGAACCTGCCCCTCGGCAAAGCCAGTGGGCGCGGTCTGGGTGATCTGCACCTTGCTGACGGCGTTGTAGCCGTAGCAGGCGTTGACCTTCTGGCGGATCGCGTCCTTCTGCATTTCCAGCAGAGGCGCATGGCCGCCCGTGGTCAGCAAGACAAGAGTCGTGCCGATCCCGCCATGGGCATGGCGGATCTTGACCGGCATGGCGCTGGCGGCGATCTCCTCCCCCACGATCTCCGGCCAATGGGTGATCAGCTTGGCCTCGGAAAACCCGCGCTTCTCCAGCGGCCCACGCAGATGCCCGGCGACCAGTTTGGACGCGGCCTCGAACCCGCGCTTGCGGCGGGGCGGCTTGGGCGGCATTTTGGGCCGGGCTGCGGGCATCGGGTTTCCTTTCATCCCCGTCAATCTATCCTTCCCGGACGGGGGAACCAATGGGGCAGCGCCAGGCGGAGAGATAAAACTTGCGTGACGAAGATTACAGCGCCGTGCTTCTGGACTGGTACGACCGGCACGCGCGCGTGTTGCCGTGGCGTGTTGCGCCCTCGGAGCGTGCGGCGGGTGTGGTGCCCGACCCCTATGCTGTCTGGCTGTCAGAGGTCATGTTGCAACAGACGACCGTTGCCGCCGTGAAGGACTATTTTCACCGGTTCACAACCCGTTGGCCGACGGTTGAGGCGCTGGCTGCGGAAAAGGATGCCGAGGTCATGGGCGAATGGGCCGGGCTTGGCTATTACGCCCGCGCCCGCAACCTGATGAAATGCGCCCGTGTGGTGACAGAGGTACATGGCGGCGTGTTTCCCGATACGGAGGAAGGTCTGCTGACCCTGCCCGGCATCGGCCCCTATACCGCCGCCGCCATCGCCTCCATCGCCTTTGACCGGCCCGCGCCGGTGATGGACGGCAACGTGGAACGGGTGATGTCACGCCTTTTCGCGGAAACCTCGCCGTTGCCAGAGGTGAAACCGGTTCTGAAAGACCATGCGGCACGACTGACGCCCGATTTGCGCCCCGGTGACCATGCGCAGGCGGTGATGGACCTTGGCGCGACGATCTGTACGCCGCGCAATCCTGCCTGCGGCATCTGCCCCCTGCGTGATCCGTGCCGGGCACGGGCCGAGGGCATCGCCGCCGATCTGCCCCGCAAATCCCCGAAAAAGGCCAAGCCGACCCGATACGGGATTGCCTATCTCGCTCGTCGGACGGATGGCGCGTGGCTGCTGGAAACCCGTCCAGAAAAGGGCCTGCTTGGCGGAATGCTCGGCTGGCCCGGCAGTGACTGGACGGAAGACACCCCGCAGGAGAATCCGCCGCTTCAAACCGACTGGCACGATCCGGCGTTGGAGGTGCGCCATACGTTCACGCATTTCCACCTGCGCCTGTCGCTGCGACTGGCATCGGTGACCACCGCCGAACCCGACCGGGGCAACTTTCTGACGCGCAATGCCTTTCGCCCCGCCAACCTGCCCACGGTGATGCGCAAGGCCTTTGACCTCGCGCAAGGTGCGTGGCCAGAGGATTGAGATACGCTGCCGCTTGCGCAAGACTGCGTTCAACCTGTCTTCAGTTTTTCCTGTCACCAGTATCTGACAGCTCAGTCACAAAGGCCCCGCGATGATCCCCGCCACTCAGGTTGCCAAACTGCAAAACGCCCTGCCCTTCTGGATGTCGGTCCTGCTGGTGCCGCTGGCAGTGTTCGGGGCCTGGGCCGGGGGGCTGGCGCTGCTGCTGCTGCCGCTCTATGCCATCGGGCTGACGACGCTGCTGGATGCAATCTCCGGTCTCAATCAGGACAACCCCGATCCGGAGACGCCCGAGGATGGGCTGTTCTGGTATCGGCTGGTCACGTTGATCTGGTTCCCAGTGCAATTCGTCACCGTCCTGTCGTTGATCTGGTACGCGACGCACACGGATCATCTGGCGGCATGGGAGAAGCTGCTGCTGTTCTACGGTGTCGGAATCATGTCGGGTGGGATCGGCATCGTCTACGCGCATGAGCTGATGCATCAGAAAAACAATCTTGAACGCTGGTTGGGCGATCTGCTGATGGCCTCGGTGCTTTACAGCCATTTCCGCAGCGAACATCTGCTGGTCCACCACATCCATGTGGGCACGCCCCGTGACCCGGTGACGGCGCGCTATAACGAGGGATTCCACCGGTTTTTCTGGCGGGTTCTGCGCGACTGCCCGCGATCCGCATTCCGCGCCGAGAAGGCGATGCTGGCCCGCAAGGGACGGCCCTGGCATGACGCCGCCAACCCGTTCTGGCGCTATTGGGCCTTGCAGGGCGCGATGATCATTCTGGTGCTGATCGTCGGCGGATGGGCCGGGCTTGGCCTGTTCCTGTTCGCCGCCTTTATCGCCGTGTCGCTGCTGGAGCTGACGAATTACATCGAGCATTACGGGCTAACCCGCAAACATCTGGGTGGCGGCAAATACGAACATGTCCAGCCGCGCCACAGCTGGAACGCCTCGCATCGCGTGTCGAACTGGCTGCTGATCAACCTGCAACGCCATTCGGACCATCACTACAAGCCAAGCCGCCGCTTCCCGCTGTTGCAGACCTATTCCGAGGCCGACGCCCCGCAACTGCCGCTTGGCTACCCGGCCATGACCCTGTTCGCGCTGTTTCCTCCGCTCTGGCGCAAACACATGAACCCACGTGTGCGCCATTGGCGGCAGATGTACTATCCCGAAATCACCGACTGGCGCGCCTATAACAAGGGCCGGACACCAATGCCGCGTGGAGCCAGCTAGGCCGCCATATCCAGCAGGTGCCCGGTTTTCACGTAGATCAGGCAGCCCTCGTCCGACCACGGATTGTGGCGCGACAGGTGCGGGCTGCGGATCCAGGTGCCGGCGGGATAGTCGCCATGCTCGTCCTGAAAGGTGCCTTCGATTACAAAGATCTCTTCGCCGCCCCAATGGGCATGATCGGCAAATCGTGTGCCCGGTGCCCATCTGACAAGCGCCACATTCTCCGCCTCGTGCGAATGCAGCGGCAGGACCGTCAGGCCGGGGCGAGAACCGGGCAGGAACGGTTCCTCATGGGTCGCAATCGCCTTCTGTTCGGTATCCCGGTCGGAAAACTGGTGCAGCTTGACCAGGATCGTGCAGCCCTCCGGCCCTATATGGGGGCGATGTGAGGTGCCGATTGGATTGCGCACATAGCTGCCCGCCGGGTAGTCGCCATGTTCATCCGAGAAGACGCCCTCCAACACCAGAAACTCCTCGCCACCGCCATGGGTATGGGGATCAAAGGTGCTGTTCGGGGCAAAACGGACAATGGTCGTGGCGCGGGCGACTTCATCCCCGATCCGGTCCAGCATCATCCGCTGTACGCCCGAAGCGGGAGAATCGACCCAGGCATAATCTTCAGGGCGGATGACGACACGTTCGGAGAAATCGGCGTTCAGTTTCATTGGGTGACTCCCATGATCAGTCGGTCGGAGAATTGCGAAACCGCATCGGTGAAGCGGTCCGAATTGCGGGCGGCGCGAGCAACGAGCTGCGCGCCTTCAACGAGGGCAAAGAGTGCGGCGGCCTCTTTCCGGGGATCGGTCACCTCACGAATAGAACCATCTTCGCGCGCACGCTGGAACTGGCCAGCCAGCCAGTCCGTGACGTCATGGCGAAAGGTTTCGACCCGTGCCAAAGTGGTCGCTGGCAGGCTGTCGGTCGACGCACTGAACGCCACGCAGAGACATAAGCTGTCGCCATCGCCAAGTGCGTTGCGATAGAGGGACAAGAAACCAGCAAGAGCGGAGGCCGCATTGGCACTCTGATCTTTCATGTGGTCGAGCGTCTCAACGATCCGGGTCGAATAGTCCTCGATCAAGGCAAGCGTCAGGTCGGCCTTGGTGGCAAAGTGATAGTGAACGCTGGCCTTGCGAATACCGGTGGCGGCCGCGAGGTCGGCATAGCTGAACGCATCAATCCCCCGAGTACGGGCCAGGGTTTCGGCGTGGTTCAGAAGATCTGCTCTCATAGTCATGCCTACCTACTAGTAGGTATGTGAGCCCATGTCGAGTCACCAAGTCGTGAAAAAGCCCCGCCAACGCGTTGCCGCGGGCGGGGTGAGGTGTCGTGCCGAGACCTTTCAGACCACAGGCACGGGCGGTAATTTCTTAGGTTATCAGCCGCTCAGCTCGGATCGAACCTGCTGGCGCAAGATGTCGATCGGCACGGTTTTGCCTTCACGCCGGAAGTGCCAGTAGGTCCAACCATTGCAGGACGGTGCGCCCTCCAGCTTGGCCCCGACCTGATGGATAGATCCCTTGGTGTTGGACACCACGAGCGTACCATCGGCGCGGATCTTGGCAACCTTGCCGCGCGGGCTGACAAGTTCCTCACCGGGGTTCAGCAGGCCACGTTCGACGAGCTGCCCGAAGGGGATTCGCGGCTCTGCCCGTTTCGACGTTGTGACCTCCAGCGAAGTGCGGTCGAACCTGCGGATGGATTTCAGGCGCTTCTCGGCCACGTCACGATAGGCCGCTTCACGCTCGATCCCGATATAGTCACGGCCCAGTTTCTTGGCGACCGCACCCGTTGTGCCGGTGCCGAAGAACGGGTCAAGCACCACGTCGCCAGGATTGGTCGTGGCAACCAGAATGCGGTGCAGCAGGCTTTCGGGTTTCTGCGTCGGATGGGCCTTGTCGCCCTTTTCATCCTTCAAACGCTCATGCCCGTTGCAGATCGGCAGAACCCAGTCCGACCGCATCTGCACGCCTTCATTCAGCGATTTCAACGCCTCGTAGTTGAAGGTGTATTTCGCGCCCTCGGATTTCGAGGCCCAGATCATGGTCTCATGGGCATTGGTCAGGCGCTTGCCACGAAAGTTCGGCATCGGGTTCGACTTGCGCCAGACCACGTCATTGAGAATCCAGTACCCTTGGTTCTGAAGCTCTGCCCCAACACGGAAGATGTTGTGATAGCTGCCAATGACCCAGATCGCGCCATTCGGTTTCAACAACCGCTGTGCCGCTTTCAGCCATTCCTTTGTGAAGCGATCATAAACGGCGAAACTGTCGAACTGGTCCCAATGGTCATCCACGGCATCCACCATGGAATTGTCTGGCCGATGCAGGTTGCCTTTGAGTTGCAGGTTATAGGGCGGGTCCGCGAAGATCAGGTCGACGGACGCTTCTGGAAGACTGTTCATCACATCGATGCAGTCCCCGGACAAAATGGTGTTTAGCGGAAGCGCGGCGGCCCCCGATGCTTGTGGTTTATTGGTCATTACTGCCTCTGACTTGGCGCCTCTTTCGGGCGCTCATTTGTGCCCTAAGGATGAGTCAAAGGTGATTCGCCGTCAATTTCTTTTTTGAATCAGGAGGTTAGAGTTTTTCCTTGATACAAGATGTTGTGGACGGGCTTGAAGCTGCGTCTATGGTGAGGGGTCACCCCCAAATCTAGAAGTGCCTGTTTGTGGTCGGCTGTGGGATAGCCTGCGTTCCTCTCCCAACCATAGCCAGGAAATTGCCTTGAAAGCGCCATCATGTGCGCATCCCGCCCAACTTTTGCCGCAATTGAAGCCGCCGCAATCGACAGGCTGCTACCGTCGCCCTTGATGATCGTGGTTGCGCGACAGGGAAGATTGGGCGGCAGGGCGTTGCCATCCACAAGCGCGTGATCGACCGGCGCAAGCCCGGCAAGGGCGCGGGTCATGGCAAGGAACGTGGCGTTGCGGATATTGAGCGCGTCGATTTCTTCGACTGTCGCCCATCCAAGCGACACCTCGGCACTGGCCAGCAACGTTTCCAGAAGTGCATTGCGCTTGCGGGCGGTCAGCTTCTTGGAATCGTTCAGCCCCTCGGGGATCGCGGCAGGGTCCAGCACCACGGCGGCGGCGGTTACTGGCCCGGCCAGCGGCCCCCGTCCCACCTCGTCCACTCCAGCGACACGGCCGCCGATCTGCGTCTCGAAACTGAAATCCGGTCCCTCTGCCATGCGGCCAGAAACCATGCCAGCCCGGCAGACACAACAAAAAGGCGACGAGGCCAAAGCCCCGCCGCCTTCCGTCGCACTGCTCGACGAAAGCTGGTCAGCCGTTACGACCGAACCCAGCCATGGCGGTAAAGGCACTGCGCATCATAGACATCGCGCCAGCCCTGATAGGTGAAGATGCGTTCGCGGCAGCTGCCGGGCAGGGCCGCATAATGGGGCACGTGCTGCTGCAAACAATGGGCACCGAAGGCGCGGATATCGACATTCGGGCCCTCGAAACGGCGGTGGCAGGAACTGGGGGCCACAAGGTTCGGCACGATTACCTGCGGCACCACATAATGCGTGGCGGGCGGGGCAACGTAGCGCGTGACCGGCGCGGGCGCATAGTAGTGGGTACGGTTGTGACGGTCATTCAGGATGTTGCCGAGAATCACGATGCCGGCAGCGGCACCCAGGAAGGTGCGCAGGTCATCGCGGTCGGCGCGGGCTTCGGTGGTGCTGGCTAAGGTGCCCGTCAGGGCGACGGTAACGGCCAGCCCCACGGCGGCAAGGGATTTGGGAAGGGATTTAAACATGGGTTGGTCTCCGGGTAGATGAGTGTTGGGGGCGCGTCATGAAACACCGCGTGCGTACGCGGCTGGTGCGTCCAAAATCCCTCTGGCCCGGTCAGACAGGCAATATCAGCCCCGCGATATCGGATAACAGGCCGTTTTCGGGCGTCTGATATTGAATGACAGCGCCATCTGACACTAACTCAACCTCATGAAACAGCTTCTTCTTTCCCTCGCCCTAATCGGGCTCGCCTCTACGGCCAACGCAACTTGCTTCGCCGATTACAAGGCAAAGATGGATAACCCGCTCCGCCTGCATTACGGTGTGATCGAGTTGCCGGATTCTGCCTGTTCGGTTGGCGCCGCTGCGTCCAACATCGCAGGTCGCCTGACGGGCGGCTGGCAGCTCCTGGAAGTTATGTCGGTCTTTGACGAGACCGGCCTCGATTCGAGGAGAGACCGTGCAGGACAATACTACCTCCGCTTCTGAGTCGCGGATCACCGGTACCCGGGTCGTACAGCTCGGGATCGTGGCAGTCGTCGCCATCCTCGCGGTGGCGGCGTTTTTGCTGTTCTCCTACCTGCCGGATGCAGGCGCGTTCAACGACGCGGTGGAGGAGATCTTTGTCGTCAACGATGCGTTGACCACCACGGAATCCATCAGAATCCTTGAGATTCTGGCGCAATCCGGCACCACATTCTCCAAGGTACTGGCCAGCTATCGGGCGATCATCTTCGTGTTGATCGTCTTCGCCACGGCGCTGCTGATTGCCTGTCTGGTTTTCCTTGTCACCATCATCACCCTGAACCGCCGCATGCATGAGATCGAGCGGTCTGGCATTCAGGTGTCATCGCTCGTGGTCAGCCGTGAAGAGGGTGTCGTCTACCTCAACAACATGGAATTCAAGCTGACCGCCGCCGCGATGGAAACCCTGTCTGTTCTGGCAGAGGCACGCATGGATGACGATGTGTTGTCGGGTGCGGAAATCGAATCAATGGTTTCGGGGAAACCGGCATCGGATTGCGAAGAGGCCGCAGGCGCTACGCGAATCAAACGCCTGCGCGATACGCTCGGCAATCAGATGGTCAGCGAATTGCTGGTCAAGAACATCGCTCGCCGGGGCTATATGCTGGCGATCGACAAGGACGTTATCAAGATGATCTGACCGGGGTCTGGCCTAGCAATTATTAGGCCGCCCACGACCATACCCGGACCTGTCTGAGATGCTGCCATTGTCGCTGTCGGTATAGCCGGTGCGGGTGCCGCCGGGACCACGCGGGCAGGCGTTGCCATCGTTCCACGACCCGGTATCGCCATCGGCGGCCTGCGCCTGGCCCGGTAAAATCGCAACCGTGCCGCCGGCAGCCGCCAGCCCAAGGAACCGCCGCCGTCCGCTGCGGCCCACCTGAATATCGCTATCCGTCAGGGTCTTGTCGGATTTGTCGGTCATCTCGGCGGTCCAATCCTTTGGTCTGATGAATACGCGGGCCCCGAAGGACCCGCCGTGAACTATAGCAGATGTTGCGCCGAAATCAGCAGTAAGGCGCACCGCGCCCATATCCGCCACGATCGGTGATGCGGCCATTGTCGCTGTCGGTGTAGCCGGTATAGGCCCCACCTCCGCCACGCGGGCAAGAGCCGCTGTCAGTCCAGTTTCCGTTATCGACGTCACTGGCCTGCGCAGCGGTCGGGGTCAGCGCCACGACGCCACCCGCTGCCATCAGGCCAAGCACAGCCCGACGCGCCGGACGCGCGGTTGAAATATCGCTGTCGGTCAGCGTCTTTTGGCCGGTCTTATCTTTTTTGGACATGGTGGCCTTCCTTGCTGCCAAATCATGTGTAATACTCACACGAACTATATGGACATCAGGCCAGCCCGTCAATGGTCACTGGGGTCCATCGGCCATTTCATGCCGGTGAGAAACACCGGAGATGTCACAAGACTGGCGCTTTCGCCAGCAGTTGGGAGCGCGGACATATGTCCATGAATTTCGATCAGGCGATTGCACCTGTCACCGCTAAGGAGTTCTTCGACCATTCGTTCGAAAAGAAGCATCTGGTCATTCGCAGGGGACAGGCAGATTACTATTCCAGCCTGCTGTCCAGCGCCGATATTGACTGGGCGGTCTCGACGCTTGGCCTGTCCGTGCCCGAGGTCAACGTGGTGCAGGCAGATCGAGAGATCACCGCCGCCGATTTCGCCTATGGCAGCGGCTTCATCGACCCTGTCGCGGTCAATCAGCTCTTCGCCGAGGGCGCGACGGTGATCATGTCGAACCTTCAGGAACGGCTGCCGAAGCTGGCCATGTTCTGCCGGGAGTTGGAGAAGGTCTTTTCCGCCCGCGTACAAACCAACATCTACATGACGCCCGCCAATAGTCAGGGCTTCAAGGCCCACTACGATGGCCATGACGTTCTTGTGCTTCAAGTCGAGGGCACCAAGGAATGGCGCATCTACGACACGCCCGTTCACCTTCCGCTGGAAGAACAGGCGTTCAATCCCCATGACGTCCCGATCGGCGAGATGACCGACAGTTTCGTGCTGGAGCCCGGAGACATGGTCTATGTGCCCCGCGGGCTGATCCATGATGCCGTGTCGACCGACCAGACCAGCCTGCATATCACGACGGGCCTGATGATGCGGTCATGGGCCGATGTGATGGTCGAGGCGGTGCGGAAAATGGCCCTGAGCGACGCCGAGTTCCGCGAAGGACTGCCGCCCGGCTTTGCCGATGAGGGCTTTGACAACAGCAGGGCCGAGGCCAAATTCTTGGCCCTACTGGGCAAGCTGTCAGGTGCCACGCTAGACCCCGTCCTGAACGAGTTCCGCGAGGATTTCATCGCCACACGCCTTCCTCGCGCCCATGGCCAACTTGCCCAGATGGCGCGGATTGACGGACTTGGCTCCGACAGCGTGATGGGTGCCCGCCCAACCCTGATCTATCGTCTGACAGATGTGCCCGCAAAGGGCGACCAGCCCGACAGCGTTGCCCTGTCCTGCCAAGGCACCGTCATCACCCTGCCCGCCTATGCCCGCGAGCCCCTGGAATACGCCATCTCTACCCCACGCTTCACGATGGCCGATATTCCAGGTGATCTGGACGATGCAGGCAAAACCGTCCTGCTGCGCAGGCTGGTGCGCGAAGGGTTGGTTCATTTCATCGAGTGATCTGGTGACCCCGGCAGGATTCGAACCTGCAACCTGCCCCTTAGGAGGGGGCTGCTCTATCCAGTTGAGCCACGGGGCCAGCCTTTGCTTGTTCTGGCCAATTCCGTCCGCGCTGGCAAGCGCTTGGCCGGGAAAAAACCGCCTGCGGCGTTCTGGTTTGGACAAGCCGCCCGGAAGTGCGTAACAGTCGTGTTATCGCAATCAGACGGAGCCCACAGCCTTGCCCCCCAGAAACCAAGACCCAGGTCGACCTCAACTGACCCTTCGCGATGTGGCCGAGGCCGCGCGTGTGTCGGAGATGACGGTCAGCCGCGTGTTGCGGAACCGGGGGGACGTGTCTCAGGCAACGCGGGCTCGTGTTCTGGAAGCGGCCCGGTCCCTTGGTTACGTGCCCAACAAGATCGCCGGGGCCTTGGCCTCGTCGCGCGTCAATCTTGTCGGCGTGGTCATCCCGTCGCTATCCAACATGGTGTTCCCGCAGGTGCTGGCCGGAATCTCAGACGTGCTGGACGATACGCCCCTGCAACCCGTGTTCGGGGCAACCCACTACAAGCCCGAGCGCGAGGAAGAGGTGATCTACGAGATGCTCTCGTGGCGGCCTTCAGGGATGATCGTCGCGGGGATTGAGCATTCCGAAGCCTCGATTGCCATGCTGGCCAATTCCGGCATCCCGGTGGTCGAGATCATGGATGCCGACGGTGACCCGATCGACGCAATGGTCGGCATCAGTCATCGCGCTGCCGGGGCGCGCATGGCGAAGGAGATCCTGTCACGCGGGTATCGCCGCATCGGCTTCATGGGGACCAAAATGCCGCTCGACTTCCGGGCGCGCAAGCGGCTGGAGGGCTTCGAAGGCGTGCTGAACGAGGCCGGGGTCGACCTGGTTGACCGCATCTTCTATTCCGGCGGCTCTGGCCTGGGCAAAGGCCGCGAGATGACCCAGGAAATGCTGACGCGCCACACTGATCTTGATTTCCTATATTATTCCAATGACATGATTGGAGCGGGCGGGCTGCTCTATTGCCTTGAGAAGGGCATACGCATCCCGCAGGACATGGGCCTTGCCGGGTTCAACGCGGTGGAAATCCTCGACGGTCTACCGATGCGGCTGGCCACGATGGACACGCGCAGACTGGAAATCGGCCGCGCGGCGGCCCAGATCATCGCCGCGCGCGTTGCGGGCGAAGGCTGCGACCAGATCATTACCATGGACGCCGGCTTCGACCCCGGAGATACCATGCGCGACCCCGTCTGACACATTCCGAACCCCTTCCAAGAAAAGGGGATTCATTTTTTCGTCATCTCTGCTACGATTCAGGAAAACCGGGCGCAAAAGCCCGGATCGAGCAGAAGGCGAAAAATGACCAAACTATTGGACCCGGCCGCGGTGACCAAGGCGGCAGATCGTGTGGCAGGCAACGAATCCACGAAAGAGGGACGTGTTCACCAGACATGGTTCCGGGGATCGAAGGGCAGCCGCCCGCCCAAGGCCATGCAGATGATGCCGGAAACGGCTGTTCTGGACTATGTGCTGAAAGGCTGGGAACCCCCTGCCCCCTGCATCAACGAGACCACCAAGGTGACGGCGTTCGGCAGCTGCTTTGCCGCCTATATCTCGGACTGGCTGGCCTCTCGTCACTACAACGTCCTGACGCGGAACAAGGAAAGCAACGCCTATGTGGTCAGCTGCGGCGAAGGCATGGTCAACACCTTCGTCATCCGCCAGCAGTTCGAATGGGCGTTCGAGGCCAAGAGCTTCGACGCGCCCCTGTGGCACGGCTACAAGTCCGAAGAGTTCGGCTATGACGAAGATGTACGCGCTGAAACGCTGCGCCTCTTCAATGAAACCGACGTCTTCATCCTGACCCTTGGCCTGTCCGAGGTTTGGTATGATGAGCCGACCGGAGGTGTCTTCTGGCGCACCCTGCCGAAAGACAAGTACGATCCCGAACGCCACAAGTTCCGCGTTTCGACCGCCCAGGAAAACGCCGACAACCTTCGCGAAATCTACCGCCTGATCCGCAAGCATCGCCCGGATGCCAAGATCATCCTGACCCTGTCGCCCATTCCGCTGATCGCCACCTTCCGCGATGAAAGCTGCATCAGCGCCAACAGCGTGTCCAAGGCTGTGCTGCGCGTTGCCATCGACGAAGTGATGCGGGAATTCAAGGACGAGGGGCATATCTTCTATTGGCCCTCCTACGAGATTGTTGCCGACATCTTCAACTACCCCTTCAAGGAAGACCGCCGCCATCTGTACAAATCCGTACAGGATTTCATCATGATGACCTTCGAGCGCGTCTGGTGCGAACGGGCCCCGACCGATCACGAATACCTGCGCCAGTGGCTCCGCGCCAAATCGGCGGCGGGTCAGCTGAACGAACGGCTCGACGGCGCGCTCGGCGCCCGCAACCTGCCCAAGCTGCGGCATATGCTTAACCGCAACCGGATCAGCGATTTCAAGGTCACGGACGAGGCGGCGAAGGAAATGCTGCTTCGATACATCGAAGAGGAAGAACGGATTCAGGCCGCAGAAGCCACGGCAGCGGAGTAAGCAGATGTTCTCAGCATTCCGGAATATTCACTGCAAGGCCGCCACGGCTGGTCTCCTTGTAGTTCTCGCTCATGTCGATCCCGGTCTGGCGCATAGCCTCGATACAGTTGTCGAGGGGCATAAAATGCTGCCCGTCGCCGCGCAAAGCCAGCGAAGCGGCGGAGACAGCTTTGATCGCCCCCAACCCGTTTCGTTCGATGCAGGGCACCTGTACCAGGCCGGCGACCGGGTCGCAGGTCATGCCCAGATGGTGTTCCAGCGCGATCTCGGCGGCGTTCTCGATCTGCTCGTTCGTGCCTCCCAAAGCGGCGCAAAGCCCGGCAGCGGCCATCGCGGCGGCGGACCCGACCTCGCCCTGACAGCCGACCTCCGCGCCCGAGATCGAGGCATTATGCTTGATCAGGCCGCCTATCGCGGCAGCGGTCATCAGGAAGGTACGCCGACCCTCTTCGGTGGCGCCGATGCAATGATCGCGGTAGTAGCGCAGGACAGCCGGGACGACCCCGGCAGCTCCGTTCGTGGGCGACGTCACGACCTTGCCGCCAGCGGCGTTCTCCTCGTTGACGGCCATGGCATAGACGCTGAGCCAGTCGTTGACGGTGTGCGGTTGCGCCAGGTTCGTGCCACGCTCGGAGAGCAGCTGTTCGTGTATCGCCTTCGCCCGGCGTCGTACCTTCAGCCCGCCGGGAAGGATCCCCTCCTGGGAGAGTCCCCGGTCGATACAGGCGTCCATAGTTGACCAGATCGCATCGAGCCGCTGTTTGACCTCGGCGCGGCCACCGTGGGTGGCCTCGTTTTCCCATTTCATCTCGGCAATGGACTTGCCCGAGATCTGCCCCATGCGCAGCATCTCTTCGGCGGACCCGAAGGGATAGGGATAACCCTGCGCGGCTTTTTCCGCATGGAACTCCTCGGCACCGCCCTGCTTGTGGCGATCAAGTTCGGCCGCGGTCATCACAAAACCGCCGCCGATGGAGTAATAGGTTTCCTCCATATAGAGGTTCCCGGCCGTATCGAAGCCCCGCAGGATCATCCCGTTGGCGTGGCCCGGCAGCGGCGGCCCGAAATCGAACACCACGTCCTTTTCAGGATCAAATGACAGGGCGGGCAAACCCTCCGGCGTCAGGGTGTGGCTGTCTTTCAGCGCCGCTTCCGCCGCTTCCGCCTTGTCCGGGTCGATCGTGGCCGGAAGAAACCCCAATAGCCCCAGGATCACGGCCCTGTCGGTCGCATGGCCCTTGCCGGTGAACGCCAAGGACCCGTGCAGAGAGCACATGACCCGCGCCACATCTCCGGCACCAGGTTCCCGCAGTCCGGTGCGCAGCTGTCCGAGGAACTGCGCCGCCGCCGTCATTGGCCCCATCGTGTGGGACGAGGACGGGCCGATACCGATCTTGAAGATGTCGAAAACGCTGAGGAACATGGAACCGCTTCCTGTTGGGATTGCCGCCTGTTTACCCTGTTTGGAGCCATCACGCCGGGGGAAACCGACATTGCGATCCATGCGACCGACGAACGTCCCCGTCAATGGCAAAGCACGCTCCCCTTGGGACGGGGGAGCGTGCAGGTTTGGCGAGGGATCAGCCCGGGTCCAGGAAGGGCGCCTCCCTGCCGAACGGGAATGTCTCAGTCGAGCCCGAACTGGAAGAGGAGTCCTGTCTGGCATCCGTTGCCCTGTGCGACGTTTGCGTTTGCGCCGTTACCGAACTGGAAGATGCCGTAGCTGTCGCAGCCGTTCTGGGCGAGGGTTCCGTGGTGGCCGTTGCCTTCCTGGTGGATGACGCCGGTGTTGCCGCCGCCGGACTGGCCGATGCCTGCGCCGTTGCCGTTTCCGTTCTGGTAGACATGGGCGGGGTCTGCGCCATTGGCGATCTGGTAGAGGGCGAGGCCGAAGCGGATGGCGTTGGCTTCATCGGCGTTCGAGGGGTTCACCTCGAAGGAGATGGTGCCTCCGGCCATGGCCATGGGGGCAGCGAGGGTGGTGAGGGCGAGGGCGGCGGCGGTGAGGGTCTTGCGGATCATGGGTTTAGTCCTTTGGGTCTATGTGTGTTCTGAATGTGTGTCGTTTACACTAATGAGGAGGTTCAATCTTTTCCGGGGCTCAAAGCTCGGTCTCGACGGCGCGGCAGCGATAGGTCTCGCCGTTCACGGTCAGGCTCAGGCTGGCGTCGTAATCGGCGGCATCGCCTGACAGCATCGACTGGCCGAGGGTCACGGTTTCTCCGGCGCGGGCGGTGAAGGCGCCGCCCTGGCGGATATTGGTGCCGCGGCCGGCAAGCGAGAAGCTGTAGCTGCCCGAGAGGCTCTCATTGGCCTGCACAAGCCCGCGGAAGGCGGCGCTGCGGCCGGTCTCCTCGACCGAGATCTGGCAGGCGAAGGGGGCGGCGGTTTCCTGCGCGACCGAGGCGGTGGTGCAGGCTGCGGCGAGACCCGCCCCGGCCAGGATCAGGGCCGCGGGAAGGAACCGGCGAGGGGAAAGGGGGAGGGTCATGGGTCTGGTCCTTGGGTTGATGGCCTGTGGGGATGGCCGGGAATGGGAGGCCCGCGGGGGGGAAGCGAGGGAGAGAGCCCCCCGCGGGCCGGTCGGGATCAGTTCTGGACGATCACCGCGACGTTGCCATGGCCGACCTGCGTGGAGGAGGCGGAGTTGCCGTTGCCGACCTGGATCACGCCGACGGCGTTGCCGTTGCCCCACTGGGTGGTGTCTGCGCTGTTGCCTGCGCCGATCTGGGCCACGCCGGTGACGTTGCCGGAGCCGTAGGTCGAGGAGGAGGCGGAGTTGTCCCAGCCCTGCTGGCCGATCACGGTCTGGTTCCAGTGGCCGTCCTGGGTGGCGATGGCGGTGTTCCATGCGCCGTCCTGGTAGATGGTCATGTCATTGTACCAGCCGGTCTGAGCGCCACCGGCGGCGTTGCCGTAGCCATACTGCTGAACGTTGACATAAGAGCCACCGGCAGCGGCTGCCCCTGCGACGGGCAGGGCGATGGCGAGGGCGAGAGCGGCGGTCTTCAGGGTGGATGCGATGGTCATTTGAAAAGTCCTTTTGGGTTGATGGTGTCGCTTGGGACGAGGGTGAATGTGATGATGCGGGTGTCGCGGTTCGTGGTGTTGGTGGGCGGCGTCTGCGGTGTTGCGTTTGCCGATGACCAACACTTGGCCCGAACCCCGGCGGTCAGGCAATATCGGCGACGGGAAAGGCGATAACAGTGAGTTCGTCATCGAATAACACGAACTCATATGGTCATGTTATCGGATAACACGATCTGAATATATGAACAAAATCAGCATCCTAAACCCAACTCCACGACTCCGACCCACACGGGCCACCCCCGCGCCCAAAGGCGCAACCCCCGAACGTGTCAAAAGTCGATAACACCCCGATCCAACCCATAACAAACGATAACATCCAAATACGTGTGAAAAACACGATTACTGGACGGGGCTCAGGGATGATCTGCGTGGAATCGGACTGTGATTCGAATCAATTGCCGGATCAAAGGCAGAGCAGTCAGTCACGAACGAACACCCGGAAAGACAGCATTCCGGACGCTCGGTTGCCTGACTACGGGAGATGACTGCCTCAGGCGTCCCGATCCATGATCCATTGCACGGCCGGATCGGCCTGAAAGCGCCAGTTGCGGCGGGGGCCGGCCATGACGTTGAGATAGTACATCTCAAACCCGTAGGGCGCGCCGCAGGGATGATGGCCGCGGGGGACGAGGACGACGTCGCCGTCGCTGATGGCCATGGTTTCGTCGAGGGTTCCGTCCTCGGTATAGACGCGCTGGATACCGAAACCCTGGGCGGGGTTCAGGCGGTGGTAATAGGTTTCTTCCAGATAGGTGATCCGGGGGAAGTCGTCTTCGTCATGGCGGTGGCTGGGGTAGCTGGACCAGTGGCCCGCCGGAGTGAAAACCTCGGTCACCAGCAGGCTATCGCAGTAATCCTCGGCCTCCATCGCGATATTGTTGATGTAGCGGGTATTGGTGCCCTTGCCGCGCTCGGTCAGCGTGATGCCCTCTGGGCCGATACGGCGGGCCTGATGCCCGCCCCTGCCCGGCGCGGCGCAGACGGCAATGGTGCAATCAGTGGTGGCCTCGGCCTGCCACTCGGTGCCGTTCGGAAGATAGAGCGAATGCGGCGGGGTTTTCTCGAAGACATCCATCCGGTCGCCAAGCTCGCCCCAGTCCTGACCTGCACCGGTCAGATGGGCCTTGCCCTCGACCATCACGAGGATCACCTCGTTGTCCCCGGTCGCCTCACCCACCACATCGCCCGCCCGCAAACGGAAGAGCGAGAAACCCACATAGCGCCACCCGGCGCTGGCGGGCGTGATCTGGTGCACCTTGCCATGGTTACCGAACGGTTTCAGCAGCAGGTCAGCCATTGTCATTGTCCTCATCGTCTTCGGGTGGCACCCAGGCAAAGAGCAGGTGGTAGGCCGTGTAGCCGCCGATCGCGCCGAAGATCATCGCCCAGGTGCCCTCGTTGCGGCTAAGCTCCAGCACCGCCCATCCGAAGCAGACCGCTACGATGCCGACCCGGATCCAGAGCGGGCGGAAGGATGGGTGACGCATGTCGAACATGGGCGGGCTCCTTTCCAGGGTCAGGCGCGGTTGTCGATCTTCAGCCCCGCGCGATCACAGACCGTCAGGATATGCTCATACCCCATCCGTGAATACTCATAAGGCGGCGCTTTGGCCGGGTCTTGTTCGGCCTCGACCACGATCCAGCCGGCATAGTCCATCGCCTTCAGTTTATCGGCCACGGCCTGAAAGTCGATGCAGCCATCGCCGGGCACGGTGAAGGCCCCCGCGATCACCGCGTCGAGGAAGCTGCGGTCATTGTCGCGGACGTCACGAACGATCTCGGGCCGGATATCCTTGAAATGGACATGGTGGATGCGATCGGCCCACCGGTTCATGACGGCCATCACATCACCGCCGCCAAAAAGCATGTGGCCGGTGTCGAAGCAAAGCTGAACCTCGGGGCCCGCGCCTTCCATCAGCCAGTTCACATCATCTTCGCTTTCGATGATGGACCCCATGTGGTGGTGGTAGGCAAAGGGCATCCCTTGCCCCGCCACCCATTTTGCGACCTCGGTCAGCTTCGCCGCATAGGCCAGCAGCTCGTCACGGGACAGTTTCGGGCGGTTGTTGACCGGCACGCCCTGCATCCCCTGTACGGTGTTGGAGCACTCGGCATAGACGATGCAAGGGGCATTCAGGGCCACGAACTGGTTCACCTGCTGGCCAATCGCTGCGCATTCCTCGGCCACGCTGTTCACCAAAGCATTGCCCGAACACCAGCCACCGCAGAGAACCAGATCGTTGGCTTCCAGATAGGCCCGCAGGCCTTCTGTATCATGGGGCATGCGCTGCCCGCGCTCGACGCCGGTATAGCCGATCTCGCGGGCCTCCTGCAGGGCCTGCTCCATCGTGTAGGCGGCGGTGATGTCGGGCAGGTCGTCGTTCTGCCAGGCAATGGGGGAGATCCCGATCTTGACGCTCATAGGTGTTTCTCTCAGACGGTGCGCTGTGATTTGCGCTTGGTTTCGTAATTGGCACGCGCCTCGTTGACTTGCGGGCGGGTGGAGACCTCGGGCACGCCCACTTCCCACCACGTTCCCCCATGCGGGGTGGAGGGATAAGGGTCGGTGTCCAGAACGATGGCATAGACGCCGTCATGCTCTTTCGCTTTGGACAGATGCTCCTCCAGCTCGGCAATACTGCCTGCTTTGACCGCCTTTGCCCCCATGCTGGCGGCATGGGCGACGAAGTCGATCTGCGAGGGGTTTTCATGAACGGTGTGATCCAGCAGGCAATTGAACTCCGCCCCGCCGGTGCCCATTTGCAGCCGGTTGATGCAGCCGAAGCCACGGTTGTCGGTGATCACGAGCGTGAATTTCGCCCCCATCATGCAGGCGGTCGTCAGTTCCGAGTTCGCCATCATGTATGTGCCGTCGCCGGTGAAGCAGACGATGTCGCGCTCCGGCTCGGCCATATGAATGCCAAGCGCTCCGGCAATCTCGTAGCCCATGCAGCTGAACCCGTATTCCATGTGGTAGCTGCCCGGACGCCCCGCCTTCCACAGCTTGTGCAATTCGCCTGGCATGGTTCCGGCCGCACACATCACCACGGTGTCGGGGCCTGCGCTGCGCTGCACCGCGCCCACCACCTGCATGTCGGTGGGTAGAGCGTTCGCGTCTTCCTCGGGCGCGTCGGTCAGCGGGTCGACCTTGGCGAACCAGTCGGATTTCAGCTCCGGCTCGGGGGCGGCGAAGGTCTTGTCCCCGAGCGCCGCCGACAGCGCCTCCAGCCCCGCCTTCGCGTCGCAGCACAAGGGCTCCGCCCCGTGCTTCATCGCGTCATAGGCCTGCACATTCAGGCTGACGAGCTTGCGCGCGGGGTTCGCAAAAAGCGACCATGATCCGGTGGTGAAATCCTGAAACCGCGTGCCAACACCGATGACCAGATCGGCCGCGCCGCAGATCGTGTTGGCGCTTTCCGCGCCGGTCACGCCGATGGGGCCGAGGTTCAGCGGATGGTCCCAGGGCAGCGCCGATTTGCCCGCCTGGGTTTCCACCACGGGGATCTGATGCGCCTCGGCGAAGGCTTTCAGGGTCTCCGTCGCGTGACCGTAATGCGTGCCGCCGCCCGCCACGATCACCGGATTTTCAGCGCCTTGCAGCAGAGCCGCCACCCGTGCCAGCTCGCCCGCATCGGCTTGCACCGCCCGGCGGTGCCAGACGCGCGGGGCGAAGAACGCCTCGGGCCAGTCATAGGCCTCCGCCTGCACATCCTGGCAGAAGGCGAGCGTCACCGGCCCGCAATCAGCAGGGTCCGTCATGGTGCGCAGCGCACGCGGCAGCGCGGTCAGAAGCTGCTCAGGCCGGGTGATCCGGTCGAAGTAGCGGCTGACGGGCCGGAACGTGTCGGTCGCGGTCACCGTGCCATCGACAAAGTTCTCGGGCTGTTGCAGCACCGGATCTGGGCCACGATGCGCAAAGACATCGCCCGGCACGAAGAGCACCGGCAGCCGGTTTACGTAAGCCAGCGCGCAGGCTGTCACCATGTTTGTGGCGCCGGGGCCGATGGAGGAGGTCACCATCATTGCCCGGTCCCGCCGCAGCTGCTTGGCATAAGCAATCGCCGTATGCGCCATGGTCTGTTCGTTGTGGCCGCGATAGGTCGGCAGCGCGTCGCGCTGGTGATAGAGCGCCTCTCCTAGGCCCGCCACATTGCCATGGCCGAAGATCGCCCAGCATCCGGCGATAAAAGGAACGCCCTCGGGCGTCATCTGCGCAGCGAGGTATTTCACCATCGCCTGCGCGGCGGTCAGTCGGATCGTTGTCATGCTGCCTCCTCGGCCCTTGCTCGGGCCTCGTCCCAGATCGCGCAAAGCCGCGCGTAGTTCTCTGCCATCTGCGTCACGGCCTCTTCGGCGGTGATCGCATCCTTCATATAAGCCTCTGCCGCCGCGCCGAAGATCGTGCGGCCCACGGCGAAGCCCTTGACCAGCGGGTAACGCGCCGCAACCTGAAAACTGTCGCGCAAGGCGCTTTCAGCCGCCGCCAGTCCCAGCACCACGATGCCGCGCGTATAGGGATCGTTGCGGGTGATTGCATCGCAGGCCGCCTGCCATCCGGCATCGGTCTTCATCGGTTCCAGTTTCCACCAGTCGGGATAGACGCCCAGATCGTAGAAGCGCTGGATGATCTGCGCGGTGGTCTGGTCATTCACGGGGGCAACCTTTGACGGGATTACCTCCAGCAGAAACTCCAGCCGGTTGCGCCGCGCAGCACTGAACAGCCGCAGCACCGTTTCCTCCTGCCGGGCCCACATGTCCGCATCGTCATCGGGGTGGCAGAAGCACAGAACCTTGACCACGTGATCCATCGGCCATTCGTTCAGGCCCCCGTAATCCGGCCCGATCTCTGGTTCCAGCATCAGGGGGCGCGAGCCCGGCCATTCCACCGGCCGCCCGACCCAAAGGCCGGTTCCCGTCGCCTTGTAAAGCGCATCCCGCCCGAGCCGCCCGTCACAGAGGATGCCGTAGCCGGGCCTTCCAGCGGAGACTTTCAGTGCAGCCTCAAGACACAGCTGCTTGAAGATACCAATCTTGGCCTTGGTGGCGCCCTCCAGATCCTCAAGCTGCATCCGGTGATCGAAGGCGAAGCTGCGGACCGTGGACCAGTCGCCCTTGCGGTTGGTGGACCAGTGGACGTTTTCCAGAACGGTATCCTTGCGCAGGGCGGTTTCCTTAACGCCACGTTTCAGGAAGAATTGCAGCTCCTCCCAACTGGGATAGGCTGGGGTGCAGCCATGGCGGCTGACCGCGAAGGCCCCGCAGGCATTGGCGTAGGTCAGGGCAGTGGGCCAGTCCTCGCCATCGAGCCAGCCTTTCAGGAGCCCCGACATGAACCCGTCGCCTGCGCCAAGGACATTGAAGACCTCGATCGGGAAGCCGGGGCCGGTCTGGCCATCATCGAGCCTATCGGGGATCGCACCCTCGAAGGCCACCGCCCCCATCGGGCCGCGCTTGCAGACCAGTGTTGCGCCAGACACCGCCCGCACCGCGCGCAAGGCCGCAAGCGTATCGGTTGTGCCGCCCGCGATGTGGAATTCCTCCTCGGTGCCGACGATCAGGTCAAACAGGTGCAGCACCGATTGCAGCTTCTTCGTCACCGCCTCGGACGCGATGAACCGGCTTTCGCCGTCGCCGTGGCCCGCCAACCCCCACAGGTTCGGGCGGTAGTCGATATCGAGCGCCGTTTGTGCGCCGCCCTCACGCGCCAGCCTTAGCGCCTTCAGCACCGCTGCCTCAGTTCGGGGGTGGGATAGGTGCGTCCCCGTTGCGACAACCGCGCGCGCTTCTCCGATGAAACCCGGATCAATATCGTCCTCGCACAGCGCCATATCCGCGCAATCCGTGCGGTAGAAGATCAGCGGAAACTGTTCCTGGTCGCGGATGCCCAGAAGCACCAGCGCCGTCAGACGTTCCGGGTCCGTTTTCACGCCCCGCACATCGACGCCTTCCCGCGCAAGTTCCTCGCGGATGAAGCGGCCCATATGCTCGTCGCCCACACGGGTGATCAAAGCCGACCGCAACCCCAGACGTGCCGTGCCAGCCGCCATATTGGTGGGCGAGCCGCCAATGTATTTCTGGAACGACCCCATATCCTCCAGCCGGCCACCAACCTGCTGGCCATAGAGATCGACCGAAGAACGGCCGATGGTGATCACATCAAGCGGCTTCATCAAAGCGCTCCCTCGATTTTCGGTTCTGGGGCCGCTGGCCCCGATCTGTCAGGTCAGGCGAACGGCCTGCCCGGTACGTGCGGATTCCACCGCCGCTTCGGCCAGTTCCAGGGATTTCAGCCCGTCCAGCCCGGTGGTGGGCGTCGGGGCTCCATCGGCAACGGCAGCGACAAAAACCGCGATCTCGTTGGCGTAGGCAGCGATGTAGCGGGTCATGAAGAAGTTCAGCAACGGCGGGCGGGAATAACCCTCGGCCGTTGCCACTTCGATATTCGCCTCATGCTGGTTCCGCGCGCTGACCGCGCCTGCAGATCCCAGCACCTCGATCCGCTGATCATAGCCATAGGACGCACGGCGCGAATTGGTGATGACGGCCTGCTTTCCGCTTGCGGTGCGCAGGATCACGCTGGCGCTGTCGAAATCACCCAGCTTGCCGATCTCGGGGTCGGTCAGGACGGACCCCTGCGCCATCACGGTTTCCACTTCTTCACCAAGCAGCCAGCGGGCAATGTCGAAATCGTGGATCATCATGTCCCGGAAGATGCCGCCAGAGACCTTGATGTACTCATAGGGCGGCGCGCCCGGATCGCGGCTGGTGATCGTGACCATTTCCACATCGCCGATCCGGCCCGCATCGATGGCGGCTTTGACGGCCATGAAATCGGGGTCGAAGCGGCGATTGAAGCCGACCATCAGGGTCGCGCCCGTCTCCTCGACCGTTGCGAGCGCCTGCTTGACCCGGTCAACGTCCAGATCAACGGGTTTCTCGCAGAACACGGCCTTGCCCGCGCGGGCGAACTGCTCGATCAGGTCGGCATGGGTATCGGTCGGCGTGCAGATGACCACCGCGTCGATATCGTCCGATGCCGCAATCTCGTCGATGGTCCGCAACTCGCAGCCGAATGCCGCCTGAGCAGCCTTGGCCACAGCCTCCATCGGCTCGGCAATCGCCACCAGAACGGCCCCATCGACAGACGCGATGGCGCGGGCGTGAACCTGCCCGATACGACCTGCGCCAAGTACCCCGAAACGAACGGTCATCTTGTTCTCCTGAACGTGGATTTCTTGTTTTTGTGGCGGCGCGCAACCGCGCCGCCGGTTGTTATGTGCTCAGACCGTTCCGCCGAGCGACCCTTCCAGAGCGACCATTTCCTGACCACCGGCCATCATGTCCTGAAGCTCCTCCGGCGTGATCTGCCCACGCTGCGCGGTGCCGAGCGTCTTGCCCCGGTTGAGAACCGTGAACCGATCCCCCACGGCCAGCGCGTGGCGCACATTGTGGGTGATGAACACCACGGCAATGCCCTGCTTGCGCACCTTGTCGATGGTGGCCAGCACATTCGCCGTCTGCCGCACACCCAGGGCCGAGGTCGGCTCGTCGAGGATCAGCACCTTGGCACCAAAATGCACCGCACGCGCAATGGCAACTGTCTGACGCTCGCCGCCCGACAGCGTGCCCACAGCCTGATCCGGCCCGCGCAGGTTGATGCCCATTTTGCGCATTTCTTCCATGGTCACGTTATTGGCGTAATCATGGTCGAACAGCTTCAGCGGTCCCACTTTCTTCACCGGCTCATTGCCCATGAAGAAGTTGCGGCTGACCGACATCAGCGGGATCATCGCCAGATGCTGGTGCACCGTCGCAATCCCCGCCGAAATCGCATCGCGCGGATCGGCGAAATGCATCGGCTTGCCTTCGAACATGATCTCGCCCGCCGTCGGCTTGTGCACGCCGGACATGGTCTTGATGAAGGTCGATTTGCCCGCGCCGTTGTCGCCCAGAAGGCAGTGGCATTCGCCGGGGAAGACATCGACCGACACACCGGCCAGCGCAATGACCGAGCCGAAATGCTTTTCGATGTTGCGCATCTCGATGATGGGTGCGTGTTCACTGGTCATCTTAGCGTTCCCCCGTGATCAGACGGCGAATATAGGTGTTCAGGATCACAGCCAGCAGCAGGATGACACCCAGGAACACCCGGAAGAGCGAGCTTTCCACACCGGTGAAGAACAGGCCCTGTTGCACGACCCCGAAGATCAGCGCCCCAAGGGCCGCCCCGATGACCGATCCGTAACCGCCGGTCAGCAACGCCCCACCGATCACCACCGCGATGATGGCCTCGAACTCTTTCAGGATACCGCGATCCGCGGCGGCAGAGCCGAACTCCATCACCTGACAGGTTGCGAAGACGGTGGCGCAAAAGGCGGTCATGATGAACATCTTGATCTTGACGGCATTGACGGGAACACCGGAATTCCGGGCCGCTTCCGCATCGCCGCCAGCGGCAAAGATCCAGTTGCCGAACTGGGTGCGGGTCAGCAGGAAGTGACCGAAGGCAACCAGCACCAAGGCCCAGATGATCAGCATCGGAATGCCGTCGACCACGGGTTCGCCCGCGCGGGTGCCGCGTTCGAACACCTCGATCAGGCCGCGTTCACCGAGGAATTCGAAGAACCAGCCACCGACCTGACCGCCGAACAGCGGGGCCAGCCAGTCGCCCTCAGC
Source organism: Nioella sp. (assembly GCF_965215655.1). GTDB lineage: Bacteria > Pseudomonadota > Alphaproteobacteria > Rhodobacterales > Rhodobacteraceae > Nioella. Next base: position 61,157 of record NZ_OZ244111.1, on the reverse strand, counting down.
CGCATCGGAAATGCCGCCAATGATTGTGCGGTTTTCCAACTGCTGAGGAATGAAGATAGTGAAGCCCCGCAGGATGAACAGGAAGGCCAGGGTCACGATGAAGGACGGCAGCCCTGTCTTGATGACGATATAGCCGTTCAGCGCCCCGATGCTCATGCAGATCAGGAAGGCGAGGATGATGGCAAGCCAGACGGGCCAGCCGAGCGAGACCGAAAAGATGGCGATCATCATGCCCGCAAAGCCGATCATGGAACCGACCGACAGGTCAAATTCGCCCGCGATCATCAGCAGGCAGGCACCGACGGCGATGATCATGAATTGCGCCGAGACGGTGCTCCAGTTCAGGACACCTTGCGAATTGAACATGCCGCTGTTGCCAGCGAAAATGACGAAGAATAGAAAGACGAGCACGGTGCCGCAGATGCCGCCAAGCTCGGGGCGGATCAGGGCTTTGCGGAAGGAGGAAATCTCCTTGACGCGTTCGTCCTGTTCAGGGGTCTGAGCGGTGTCTGTCATCTGTAAACGCTCCGCGTGTTGAAGGGTTTCATGACGTGTCCCAATCTTTAGAAGAGGCGAAGGGCAGCGCGCCGCCACCCTTCGCCAGGGAGAGAGTTTATCGCTGGATCAGCGGTATTCGCCTGCGAAGCGTTCCACCATCTCAAGCCCGTCTGCGGTCACGAAACCGGGGCCGGAGTTGATGTTGTTGCCCGGCAGCACGCCATAGCGGTGGTAGTTCGTCAGAACGATCACCGGCAGGTAGGCCTGCAGGAAGGGCTGCTGGTCGATGCCCCACTGGATCACGCCGTCGCGGATCGCCTGAACGATGTTTTCACCCAGGTCGAAAGTGCCGAAGTAGATCTCACCGGCCATGCCGTTCTGTTCCAGCGCCATGATGGTCGGATCGGCAGAGGTCGGCCCGAGCGTCAGGATCGCATCCGTGTCGGGGTTGGCGTTCAGGTAGGCCAGAACGCGGTTCTGGATCTCGGCCGGGTCCTGACCGGAGTCGATCATCTGGCTGCCAAGCTCGACGCCAAGTGCGTCTGCGAAGCCCTGGCACCGCTCGGTCGAGGACGGCGACGAAATGTAGTGGTTCACACACAGGAAGCTTTCCACACCGTCACCGGAGGCGCGCAGGCCCGCCGCATAGCCTGCATCATATTCGGGCTGACCCACATACATCAGGGCGCCGACTTCGCGGGCCTGATCCGGGGTGCCGGAGTTGATGATGATCACGTCAACACCGGAATCCACCGCGTTGCGGATGGGGCCGGACAGAACGTCGAAATCGGCCAGCGTGGTGATGATGCCGTCGGGGCCGGATGCGGCCGCCTGCTCGATGATCCGCGCCATGTCGGCAAGGTCACCGGTGGGGGGGTTGCGGTATTCCACCTCGACGCCCATCTGGTCGCCCGCCAGAGCGATGCCGTTGCGGATCGTGTTCCACCAACTGTCGCTGTCGGGCGCGTGGCTGACCAGGACATAGCGCTCGCCATCGGCCAGTGCCGGGGCTGCCATGCCGGTCAGGGCTGCGCTTGCGGCAACAGTTGCTGCAATCAGTGTCTTCTTCATCAGGTTTCCTCCCAAGTTTGGTGTCCGGCGCACCGTTTCCTCTTGCCGGATGCCCCGCGAGGGGCGATTTCACGCGTCGCTCAGGCCGCGGAGGCCCTCAGTCGCGATGCTATGAATTCGATTGAACGTTTCAGATCTGCTTCGATCGTGGCGCTGTCCTGCACCTCGGGCGCGAAGCATTCGAATGATACAGGCCCCCGATAGCCTCCGGCGACGAGGGCCGCGATCTGGTCGATGGTTCCCAGCTGATCCCGGTCATCAACCAATACCCTGTGCTCATCACGCATGTCGGACCGCATCAGCGTCTCGTTCACCACGCCCGATATCTGGACCAGAGCAGTATGGTCAGGGAACAGGTCATCTTCCCCGTCAAGAAAGTGGTGGAAGGTGTTGTGGGCCAGTTTCAGGTGGTCCTTGGCCTCCAGCGTGTCGATGATCGCCACCGCTTCGGCCTTGCTGCGCAGCGACGATGTCATGAAACCGAGCGGTTCGATCAGTCCGGTGATTCCGAACTGTTTCAGAAGCGGCAGAATGGACTTGATCGCGATCCGCAGGTTGGCCTGTCTCTCACCATTGGCGCATCCGATACCGTCATTGCGCGGGGTGAAGGACACAGCCTCGGCCCCGCAGGCAACCGCTGCGTCCAGCAGGCTTTCGGCATTGGGCGACTGTTCAGGCGGCCAGGAGTTGAAGGCATAGAGATGGTTCAGCGCAACGATGCGCAACCCCAGATCGCGTGCAATGCCGCCTGCCTTCGCCGGGTCCATGCCGTCAAAGAGCGGCCGACCCAGATCGTTGCGCAGTTCCACGCCCGTGCAGCCAACGCGCTTGGCGAGTTCGAGAAACTCGACAAACCCGGTGCGCGGGGCGGTGATCTGGTTCATCGAAAAAAACATCAATCCTCCCATCAGCGCCAGCTTGTGTGTGGCGACTGACGGGCGGAAAGCTGTTGGAGATCGGCGATTCCGTCAATCGCATACACCGATTTCTGGTCATTAATGACGTTTTCTGCGCCTGCAAAAATGACGTTTTTGCGTCATCAAATCATATCGGGCAGATAGATGCGCGGTTGCAGGAAATACTGCCCGACCACCCCGTCATCCCCGGCATGAACGGCGTTGATCATCAGCTCGATCAGCTCTGTACAAAGGGTGTCGAGCGGCGTTGCAATTGCCATGACCGCATAGCCGTCAGCGAGAGCGGCGCGGCTGTCATCGGTCAGTTCGTTGACCACGAGGGAAACCTCGTGCGGCTGTCGCATTTCCCGCAAGGCGGCAATCGCACCTTCCATGCCGCCGCCCGCGATATAGAGCCCCCGAAGGTCAGGGTGGCGGGACAGCAGGTCCAGTGTTGCCTCATAGGTCAGTTCACGCGTCTCCAGGTTGACCAGCGTATCCAGCACCGGCAGGGCGGGCGCGTTTTCCCGGATGTAGGACCGGAACCCGACCTCTCTCAGGTCATGTCCATGCCAGCGGTTGCCGCCAACGAAGAGGGCCAGCTTTCCCGGTTGCTTGACGGTTTTGGAGATCATCCAGGCCGCGATACGCCCGATCTTGACGTTGTTGGACCCGACATAGTTGCGCCGGATGCCCTGCGCGAAATCGTTGAGCAGCGAAAAGACCGGCACGCCTTTTTCCTGCAAATCGCGCACCACGGGGTTCAGGCTTTGGTGGTTCACGGCAACGCAGGCCAGGGAGTCAACCCGACGGCCAAGGCTTTCCATCAGGCTTGCGAACTCCTCCGGCGCCTGTGACTTGGCATATCGGATCAACGCCTGACCATCGATGTCCTTGCGGGCCGAGACCGCCTTTTCGATTTCCTTGGCGAATTGCTGGTAGAACGCCTGCGACGGTTTCAGAAGCACGAAGCCAAACCGCATCTTCGGCCGGTCGGGCTGCATGCGATGGTCGATCAATCCGCGGGCGTGGTAGCCAAGCTTATGCGCGGCTTCGGCGATCTTGCGCAGCGTCTCTTCACGCACCTTCATCCGGCCGTTCAACGCCCGGTCCACGGTCGATACGCTGACACCGGCCTCGCGGGCCACATCCTTTACGGTAGAACGCTTTGCCATGATCACCTCGCGCCAGAGACGTCATTTATGACGTGTTTTCGGCTTTGAACGCAATCGGCAAGCCCGAGGTGCTACAGCTCTTCGCGCCACGGTGGGTTGGCCCCGGCCCGGCTGACGGTGACGGCAGCGGCTTTGGCGGCGAGAGTCAGGGCGGTATCCATCTGGCTTGCCGTTACCCCGGCCACGCCCGCCTTGGTCAGCAGCCCCTGTTCAGACAGGCTGGCCATGACCCCGGCATTGAAGGTATCTCCGGCGCCGACCGTGTCAACGGCGGTCACACGTTCGGCCGCGACGGTCACCTCTGCCCCGTCCGACAGATAGGCGGTTGCCCCTTCCCCGCCACGAGTCATGACAACGATCCGGGGTCCGGTCGCCCGCAGCTTGTCCAGCTTGGCGGACAGTGACTCCGGGCCGGGATAGATCCAGTTCAGATCTTCGTCGGACACTTTGACGATATCGGTCAGCCGCAGCATCCGGGCCAGACGGTCACGATAGCGGTCCACATCCTTGATGAAGCCGGGGCGAATGTTCGGGTCCATCATGACCGCGCGTCCCGCAGCTTCGCGTTCCGCAAGCGCGGCATAGGTGTCGGCGCAGGGTTCCACCGCAAGGCTGATGCCGCCGAAGAACAGCGCGCTGACCTCGCCCGACAGGTTTGGCAGATCCTCGGGCCGGATCATCCGACCGGCCGAGCTTTCGTCGAAGAAGGAATAGCTCGCATGTCCATCGGTCAGCTTGACGAAGGCCAGCGTCGTGGGCCGGTCAGACCTGATGACGCGGGTCGTATCTACATGGCTGGCGTGCAATGCATCGGCTAGTTGCTGTCCGAACATGTCGGTCGACAATCCGGTGATCATGCCGGTCTGCACCCCGAGCCGCCCAAGCGCGATGGCGGTATTGAACACCGCGCCGCCGGAATGGGGTACGAATCCGTCTTTGCCCCCTTCAACGGTCGGGCTTGGGATCATGTCGATCAGGGCTTCGCCACAGCAGAGGATCATGGGTTTGCAGTCCTTCGGTCAGTTGGAAATGGTCAGATCGGCGGGCAGGCTGTTGGCCAATACCAGATCCGCATTAGGCATGTCGTTGGCATCACGCCGAGCCACGGCCTGCGCCTCGGGCAACCCGTGATCCAGCCAACGCTGCAAAAGACGGTGCGCCAGAACCTCGCGCGGGGTGTCGATGGCAATGGCATGTGTCCATAGCGGCCGAAGCTCGGACCATGGCGCGTCTGTCAAGAGCAGGTAGTTGCCCTCAAACAGCACGAATTCGGTATCGGAAGGCAAATGCGCCGCGCCCGCGATGGCGATGTCGCGGTCCCGGTCGAAGACGGGGTAGATCACGTCCTCACCCGCTGCGATCCGGTGCACCAGATGCACGAAACCCGCCGCGTCGAAACTGGGCGGCGCACCTTTGCGATCCAGCAATCCGCGCTGCATCAGGATGGCATTGTCCAGATGAAACCCGTCCATGGGAACCACGGCAGCGGATCGCCCGGCCTGCCGCAATTCCGAACACAGAGCCGCCGAGACCGAGGATTTCCCCGATCCCGGCGGCCCCGCGACCGCGATCAACTTGCGTGAGCCCTTGAGTGCAAGCAGATGCGGCAGGGTGGTTTGGGCAGTATCTTCAGGCCGCGATGGCATCGGGCTGCATTGCTCCTGTCATCAGGGCCACCGCGTCCGACATGCTGACCTCTTTCGGATTCACCACCGTCAGGCGTTTGCCCAAGCGGTGAATGTGAATACGGTCGGCCACTTCGAACACGTGCGGCATGTTATGGCTGATCAGAACCACCGGCGTGCCCCGCGACCGCACATCCTGGATCAGTTCCAGCACCTTGCGGCTTTCCTTGACGCCAAGCGCCGCCGTGGGTTCGTCGAGGATGATGACCTTGGACCCGAAGGCCGCCGCACGGGCCACCGCCACCCCCTGACGCTGCCCACCCGAAAGGGTTTCCACCGCCTGGTTGATGTTCTGGATCGTCATCAGGCCCAGTTCCGACAGCTTCGCCCGGGCGAAATCCTCCATCGCCTTATGGTCGAGCATCCCCAGGTATTTGCCCATGAAGCCGGGCTTGCGCAGCTCTCGTCCCACGAACATGTTGTCGGTGATCGACAGGGCGGGCGACAGGGCCAGCGTCTGGTAGACGCATTCGATCCCGGCTTCGCGTGCTTGCAGGGGAGAGCTGTAGCTGACCTCCTGCCCTTCCAGCGTGATCCGGCCCTCGTCGGGAGTCACAGCACCAGAAATCGCCTTGATGAGCGAGGATTTCCCCGCCCCGTTGTCGCCGATGACAGCCAGGATCTCCCCCGGCATCAGGTCGAAATCGGCATTGTCCAACGCGGTGACACGGCCATAGCGTTTGACCAGTCCGCGGGCTTGCAAGATTGGGTTCGTCATGCCGAAACCTTTCTGATCCATTGGTCGACCGCGACCGCGATGATGATAAGCCAGCCGATGGCGAAGACCTGCCACAGCACATCCACACCAGCCAAGCGTAGCCCCGACTGGAACACGCCCACGATGAGCGCGCCGAAAAGCGCCCCCATGATCGAGCCGCGACCGCCAAAGAGCGAGATGCCTCCGATCACCACTGCGGTGATGCTTTCAAGATTGCCCTCGTAGAAGCTCTGCGGAGAAATCGACCCGACGCGTCCGATCGAGGCCCAGGCCGCCAACGCGCAAATGAAGCCTGCCAGCATGTAGACCTGCCGCAATGTGCGGTCGGTGCGGATACCCGCCAGTTCGGCGGCCTCCTTGTCGTCGCCGATCATGTAGACGTGGCGGCCCCATGCGGTCTTGTTCAGAAGATACCAGAGCGCCAAGAAGATCACGATCATCAACAGCACGCCATAGGTGACGCGCGCCGACCCGATCGTGAAGCTGAGGCCGAAGAACTTGAGCAGAGGCGCCGTGGCGTCGATATCCTGCCCACGAATGGACTGCGCACCGGACAGCCAAAGGTTCAGCGCGAAAAAGATGTTCCAGGTGCCAAGCGTGGTGATGAAGGGCGGCAGTTTGACCTTGGTGATCAGCAGGCCGTTCATGTAGCCGGCCCCGATGCCGCCTGCAAAGCCGATCAGCAACGCCAGCGGCGCAGGAACGCCAAGTTCCACGGCCAGCTTGCCGGAAATGACGCTCATCAGCACCATGATGGCCGCGACCGACAGGTCGATCCCGGCGGTGATGATCACCAGACTTTGCGCCGCTGCGAGGATCCCGATGATCGAGACCTGCTGCATGATCAGCGTCAGGTTGAAGGGTGTGAAAAACCGGTCGCCCGCAATCAGGCCAAAGGCCAGAACGGCCACGACCAGAACGATTACAGGCACCAGTGTGGGGTTTCCGTGCAGAACATGTTGTAGCGTGCCGACCACGCCGCGATGGCTGTCTTCGAATTCTGCAACGGATGTATCGCTGGAGGTCAGGACGCTCTCGAAATCCCGGTCCGACGTTGAGTTTTGATCCGCCATGTCATCCTCTCCGACCATATCCGCACCGGCCTGTACCATGCAGGTCAGGCGGGGATGCGGCAATGATTTTGGGGTGTAGGGGGTGGGGCGGCACAAGCGGCCGCCCCGGGAGAGTTGCAGGGATCAGCCCCAGCAAAGTTCCAGTGCTTCTTCCGAGGTGATCGACTCGATGCCCTCGACCGGGCTATCCGTCACCAGCATCACGCCGGTGTTGAAGAAATCGAGCCCTTCGGAGTTCTCGGGCAGGCTGCCGTCTTCGGCATACTGGGCAATCGCCTCGATCCCGAGCGACGCCATGCGCAGCGGGAACTGCATGGAGGTTGCGCCGATGACACCAGCGGCCACGTCGCGGACACCGGCACAGCCACCGTCAACCGACACGATCAGCGCCTGGTCTTGAAGACCGAAGGCCTGAAGTGCGGCATAGGCGCCGGCAGCGGCAGGTTCGTTGATGGTGTAGACCACGTTGATCGACGGGTCGATCTGGAGCAGGTTCTCCATCGCGGTGCGGCCACCTTCTTCGTTGCCGTTGGTGACGTCGTTGCCGACGATCCGTTCATCGGTTTCGTCGCCGATGTCGGTCGGATCCATCACGTCGATGCCGAAGCCGGTCAGGAAGCCCTGATCGCGCAGGTAGTCCACGGACACTTCCGACGGGTTCAGGTCCAGCAGGCCGATGCGGGCATCTGCGGCAGCGTCGCCAAGCGTGGCAGCGGCCCAGGCACCGATCAGGCGGCCCGCTTCGAAGTTGTCGGTCGCGAAGGTCGCGTCGGCGGTATCCGCAGGCTCGAACGGGGTGTCGAGCGCGATAACCAGCAGACCCGCTTCACGTGCCTGGCCGATGACCGGCGCAAGAGCGCGGGAATCGGACGGCGTGATCAGAATGCCCGATGCCCCGGCGGCAATGCAGGTTTCAACCGCCGCCACCTGGCTTTCAACATCGCCGTCGATGGCACCAGCGTAGGTTTGCAGGTTGATGCCCGCGGCCTCTGCGGCCTCGGTCGCACCTTCACGCATCTTCACGAAGAAGGGGTTGGTGTCGGTCTTGGTGATCAGGCAGGCGGTGATCGCGTCACCATGTGCATCTGCATGCGCTGCCCCGGTCATCGCCAGAGCGGCCGCGCCACCCATCATAAGGGCCTTGAAGGTCTTGGTCATGTCTTCCTCCCAGAAAGTATCAAAGAAGGGCGCCTCATCGCCCCATGACACCTTGAATGCCTCGACTCCCGGTTCGCTGTCAATAAATAAATCACTCTTATTTAATTATTGACGTCTTGCCTTGCGCCTCACAATATCCCAGTGGGGAGACCACAATGACCGATACCACTGAAAAACCAGCGCAGGCCGTTGCCACCAAGGAAACGCGCGGCACGAACCAGACCGGCATGCGGGCGCAGAACGAACGCCTTGTGCTGACCCTGATTCGCCGAAATGGCGCGCTGGCAAAGGCCGAGATTGCCCGCTTGACCGGGCTGTCGGCGCAGACCGTATCGGTGATCATGCGCAGCCTCGAAGACGAGGGGCTGCTGCTGAAAGGGGAACCGATGCGCGGCAAGGTCGGTCAGCCCTCGGTTCCGATGCGACTGAACCCTGAAGGGGCCTATTTCCTTGGCCTCAAAGTCGGTCGCAGGTCGGCAGAGATGATCCTGACGGATTTCCTGGGCCAAATCATCGCGCGGCGAAAACAAATCTATGCCTATCCCGATTTCAGTGACGTTCTGGCGTTCTCCCTGGACGCCGTGGACGAGCTTCGGCTTTCCCTGCCCGCCGACCAGCGCCCGCGCATTGCCGGGCTCGGTATCGCTATTCCGTTCCAGTTGTGGGACTGGGCCCGCATGATCGGCGTGGAGCCGGGCAAGATGGCCGCCTGGCAGAGCCGTGATCTGCTGGTGGAACTGTCGGGCGCGCTGGACATGCAGGTCTATCTGCAGAACGACGCCACATCCGCCTGTAGCGCGGAACTGGTCTTCGGCACCGGTGAACAGCCCGCGAATTTCCTCCATGTCTTCATAGGTTTCTTCATCGGCGGAGGGGTGGTTCTCAATGGAACGCTGTTTACCGGTCCGACGGGCAATGCCGGGGCGATCGGACCAATGCCGGTGGTCGACCTGGGCGGGCAGACCCGGCAGCTCATGGATCTGGCGTCGCTGGTGGTGCTGGAACGCCGTCTTGCCGAGGCAGGGCTGGATAGCGGAATGCTGTGGGACAGCCCTGAAGGGTGGGACGTGCCCGAGAGCTTGCTGAACGAATGGACGGCAGAGGCTGCGAATGCCATCGCACGTGCTGCCCATTCGGCCATGTCGGTGATTGATTTCGAGGCGATCAAGATCGACGGATGGATGCCGGAGAACCTGCGAAACGCGCTTGTTTCCGAAGTACGGGCACGCTTTGACGGGCTCGATTTCACCGGGTTGGAACGGCCTGCTGTCGAGACAGGCACCGTCGGAGCCGATGCGCGGTCGCTCGGCGCCGCCAGCCAGCCGCTGCTCGGGCGGTTCCTGATCGGCTATACGACCTGACGTCAGAGAACTCCGGCGCGCAGGCAGTCGTGGATGTGCAGTAGGCCGAGGGGGATGCCGGTTTCATCCAGCACGAACAGCGCGGTGATGCGACCGGACATGAGGCCCACGGCCTCGGCTGCCAATGTATCGGGGGTGATGACGCGGGGATTCTGCGTCGCAACCTGACCAGCGGTCTTGCCCATCAGCCCCTCCATGTTGCGCCGCAGATCGCCATCGGTGACGACCCCGGTCAGTCTGCCGCCTTCGGTCACGCCCGCGATGCCGAAACCCTTCTCGGTCATTACCAGCAGCACTTCGGGCATGGGCATGTCGGAGGGCACCAGCGGCAGGGCCGCACCCGAATGCATCAGCTGCGCCGCCGTGGCCAGCTGCGCGCCAAGCTTGCCGCCGGGGTGGAAGGTGCGGAAGTTTTCCGCCACGAACCCGCGCCGTTCCATCACCGCCACGGCCAGCGCGTCGCCAAGCGCCAGGGTCAGCGTGGTCGAGGTGGTGGGCGCCATGCCGATGATGCAAGCCTCTGGTTCATTTGGCAAAGTCAGCCGCATATCGGCGGCTTTCATAAGCGTGCTGTCGGGATTCTTTGATATCCCGATCATCGGAATCGCGAACCGCGCGACATGGGCGACGATGTCGCCCAGTTCCGAGGTTTCCCCGGAATTCGAGATCAGGATGCAGAGATCCTCTGGCGTGATCATGCCAAGGTCGCCATGGCTGGCCTCGGCCGGATGCACGAAATAGGAGGGCGTGCCGGTGGAGGCGAGAGTGGCGCTGATCTTGCGGGCGATATGGCCGGATTTGCCCATGCCGGACAGGATCACGCGGCCCTTGACGGTGAGGATCGCCTCGACCGCGGCCTCGAAATCGGCGGGCAGAGCCTCGGCCATGCGGGCCACGGCCTCGGCCTCTATGCGCAGGACACGGGCGGCGGTTTGGCGGATCAGATCGGGATCGGGGCGGGTCATGGGGAGAGGATTAGCCTATCTGCGGGGCGAAGGTCAGGGAAAAGTTAGCAGTCAAAATGCCCGTCACCGCCCGTACACCCCCCGTACACCCCCTGTACACCCCTGTACACCCCCCGTACAGACAGGAGGGCGGTTTCGCCGCCTGCCGGCGTCGACCGGGGAGCGGCCCTCCTCAACCCCCCGGCATACGCCGGGAGGCCTCGTCGGACCGCGTTGCCACGGACATGTTGAGAGGGTCACACGAAGGGTCTGGCGGAACCGAAGGTGGCAAGGTCGGGACGCCTCCGGCGGAGGTATTTTTGCCAAGATGAAACAGGCTCAGGGCCGCCGGGCTGCAGCCTTGACGGTGGTCTGCCAGTCAGGATGGATCCACGGTTCAAGATTGGAACGGGGCAACATGCCCTTGCCCAGGATGTGGTCGGCCGCCTTTTCACCCGTCATGATCGAGGGACCATTGAGGTTGCCATTGGTGATGCGCGGAAAGATCGAACTGTCAGCGACGCGCAGGCCGTCGACGCCGATCACGCGGGCCTGCGGATCGACCACGGACATGGGATCGTCTGCCGCGCCCATCTTGCAGGTACCGCAGGGGTGGTAGGCGCTTTCGGCTTCTTCGCGGATGAACTCGTCAAGCTCCTCATCGGTCTGCACGTGGCTGCCCGGCTGAATCTCCTTGCCGCGATAGTCATCAAATGCGGGCTGCGCAAAGATCTCTCGGGTCAGACGGATGCAGTGGCGGAAGTCTGTCCAGTCGTCGGGATGGGACATGTAGTTGAAGAAGATGTTGGGCGCGTCGTTCGGATCGGCGGAGGTCAGCGTGACCCTGCCGCGCGACTTGGATCGCATGGGGCCGACATGGGCCTGGAACCCGTGGCCCTCGGCGGGCGCGGTGCCATCGTAGCGCACCGCCATGGGCAGGAAGTGATACTGGATATCGGGGTAATCGACGCCGGGGCGGGAGCGCAGGAAGGCCGCGCTTTCGAACTGGTTCGACGCGCCGAGCCCGGTATGGGTCGCCAGCCACTGGGTTCCGATGACGCCCTTGCTGGTCAGGTTCCAGTATTTGTAGAGCGTGATGGGCTGGGTGCAGGCCTGCTGGATGTAAAGCTCCAGATGATCTTGCAGGTTCTGGCCGACGCCGGGACGGTTGGCAATGACCTCGATCCCGTGCTCGGACAGATGGGCGGCGGGGCCGATGCCGGAGAGCATCAGGATCTTGGGGGAGTTGATGGCGGAGGCCGCGACGATGACCTCTCGGTTGGCTTTCACCACTTCGATCTTGCCATTGCGGTCGATTTCCACCCCGGTCGCGCGGCCATCCTCGATGATCACCCTGCGCACGTAGCAGCGCATGAGGGTGCAGTTCGGGCGCTTCAGCGCGGGTTTCAGATAGGCATTGGCCGCCGACCAGCGCTGGCCCTGCCAGACGGTCTGTTCCATCGGGCCGAAGCCTTCCTGCTTTTCGCCGTTATAGTCGTCGGTCAGCTCATAGCCCGCCTGCCGCCCGGCCTCGACGAAAGCCTGGAAGAGCGGATTGGTGCGGGGGCCGCGGGTGATATGCAGGGGGCCGCTGGTGCCGCGCCAGGTCGGGTCGCCGCCATGGCCGCCATCGTGCCAGTTCTCCATGCGCAGGAAATAGGGCAGCACATCGGCGTAGGCCCAACCGGTCGCGCCGCTGTCATTCCAGTGGTCGTAGTCGCGCGCATGGCCGCGCACATAGACCATGCCGTTGATCGAGGAAGACCCGCCGATGACCTTGCCGCGCGGGCAGACGAGTTCGCGGTTGTTGAGGTTGGGCTCTGCCTGCGTTTTGAAGCCCCAGTCATACATGGCCATGTTCATGGGGTAGCTGAGCGCGGCGGGCATCTGAATGAACGGCCCCTTGTCGGACCCGCCATATTCCAGCACCAGCACCGTATTCTTGCCGTCCTCGGACAGGCGATAGGCCATGGCCGAGCCGGCGGACCCCGATCCGATGATCACGAAATCGGCCTGCTTCGCCGTCGTCATGTGCATTGTTCCTGTCGCTGTGCCCGCCCGACGTCCGGCGCGGGCATCCCCTGCGCCACAGGTTGCCCCGGCGCGGGCCGGGTGCAGGGAAGATTTACGACTGGTTTTCCAAAAAATACGACGGTTGGTGCCGGGGGGTGCAACGTCAGTCCCCGCGCGCCGCGAGCGCTTCGAGGCCGCGCGCCAGCGCCGCTTGCATACCTTCGGCATCCATATGTTCGCGCAGGCGCGCGTTGTAGCCGCCGGGGGAACTCAGTGCCTGCAACAGCGGCGCAAGGTCGTTTGACATCAGGTTGGACCCGACCAGCACGCGCAAGAAATCCTCGGCCTGTGCGGGGTCGCTGACCTTTGGCGCGATCCACTGTGCGGCATCTGCAACCAGTTTGACTGCGGGCGACAGCACCGCCTGTGCTGCCAGGTAGGCCATCATCTCCGTGTCGTTTTCGACGTAGTAGACACTGTTTGCGGGCGTGAAGAGCGTGTCGATCAGATCGGTCTGTCCCAAGGCAATGATGGGAGAGCCCCCCTTGGCAATGCCGGGGAAGGGCAGCATCAGGGCAACCGGCGTTGCGGGGGCAACCATTGGCGCAAGTGTTTCCAGCGATACGCCCGCGATGAAGGAAATCACCCTTTGACCGGCGTGAAAGTGCAGCGTCGGCAGCACGGTGGCGGCCTGATCCGGCAGCAGCCCAAGGAACAGAACGTCGCTGGCATCGACCACGCCCTGGTTGTCCGCCACTGAAACGCCGAAGCGCGCGGCCAGATCGGCGGACCTTGCGCGGCTGCGTTCCGAGACGGTGATCTGGTGGCCGTCGGCTGCGATGCCCTCGACCACCGCGCTGGCGATGGTGCCGGTGCCTATGAAGCCAAGGCGCATGTCAAAGATCCTTCATCAGTCGCAGCGCATCATAGATCGCGGCATGGGTGTTGCGGGAGGAAACCGCATCGCCGATGCGGAAAAGCTGGAAGGCACCGTCGGGATTGGAGCGGATCGCCTGCGGGTGACCGTTGATAAAGGCGTTGTGGTCCAGCTCGCCCCGGTTGAGCGACTCCTCGCGCAGGTCGAAATAGAGATCGGCGAGCGGCCGCGTGCCGTAGTTTACCACGATCTGATCGTAGCGTCGTTCATCGGTATGGCTGCTGTAGTCAGTGCCGATGGTGGCGACCAGCGCATTGCCGTTGCGGCGCACGCCCAAGAGGCGGCGGGTGACGGTGAAGGTGGTTTTCTTGTCCTGGAGCGCGCGCATGTAAGGAACGAGGTTCATGCCCATGATCTCGGGCGCGAAGCTGCGGTCGGGGGTCATGATTTCAACGGTTGATCCGGCATTGGCGACCACTTCGGCGGCCATCAGGGCCGGGTGGTCGCCCGCCTCATCGTAGATCAGCACGTTCTCGGCGGGCCGTACATCGCCGGAAATCAGATCCCACGCGCTGACCACCAGATCGCTTTCGCCCCGCTGTTCATGCAGCGCGGTAGAGGGCAGGCCGCCGGTGGCAACGATGACGATATCGGGGGCCTCCGCGCGGATGTCCTCCGCCTCGGCCCAGGTGTTGAACCGGAACTCCACATCACGGGCAGCGCATTGGGCCATGCGCCAGTCGATGATGCCGATCATTTCCCGCTTGCGCGGGTTCTGCGCAGTCAACAGCACCTGCCCGCCGGGACGGTCGGCGGCTTCAAAAACCGTCACGCGGTGGCCACGTTCAGCCGCGACGCGTGCGGCCTCCAACCCTGCGGGACCGGCCCCGGCGATGACCACCTTCTTGCGGATCTCGGCGGGGGTGATCACCTGCGGCATGGTCAGTTCGCGGCCCGTAGCCGGGTTGTGGATGCACAGCGCCTCTCCCCCGCCATAGATGCGGTCGAGGCAATAGGTGGCGCCGACGCAGGGGCGAATGTCGTCCTCCCGCCCCTCGACGATCTTCTTCACAATATGCGGGTCGGCCATGTGCGCACGGGTCATGCCGACCATGTCGAGCAGCCCCGCCGAGACCGCATGGCGCGCGGTGGCCACATCGGGGATGCGAGAAGCGTGGAAGGTGGGCATGCCGGTTTCCGCGCGGATCGACCCGGCAAGGTCCAGATGCGGGGCGGATCGCATACCCTGAATCGGGATCATGTCGGTCATTGCGGGGTCGGTGTGGATACGGCCCCGGTTGACGTTGAAGAAGTCGACCTGACCTGTGTCGCGCAGGATTTTCGCGATTTCGAGGCCCTCTTCCGGGGTGACCCCGCCCGGCTCCGCCTCATCCGCGCCAAGGCGGATGCCGACGATGAAGTCATTGCCCACCCGCGTGCGAACTTCGGTCAGAATATCCAGCGTGATCTGAAGGCGCGAGTGCAGGCTTTCCGCCCCGTAAGGCCCCTCCAGCCGGTTGGTCAGGGGCGACCAGAACTGGTCCTGCAAATGGCCATGGGCAATCAGCTCGATCCCGTCCATGCCACCCGCCTGCATCCGTTCCGCCGCATCGCCGTAATCGCGGATCACGCGGGCGATGTCCCAATCCTCCATCAACTTGGGGAAGAAGCGATGCGCCGGTTCGCGGTCGTCGGTCGGCCCAATCGAGGGCAGCCAGTCGCCCTTGCTCCACCCTGTCCGCCTGCCCAGATGCGTCAGCTGGATCATCGCCGCGCAGCCATGATCATGCAGCCCGTCGGTCAGGCGTTTGATCCACGGCACGACTTCGTCACGATAGGCCAGCACGTTGTTGAAGGCGGGCGGGGAATCGCGCGACACCACTGCCGAGCCAGCGGTCAGCGCCAGCGCCACGCCACCCTTGGCGCGTTCGACGTGATAGGCGCGGTAGCGGTCCTTGGGCATGCCGTCTTCGGGATAGGCCGGTTCATGTGCGGTGGTCATGATCCGGTTGCGCAGGGTCAGGTGTTTCAGCTGGTAGGGTTGAAGCAGGGGATCGTTGCTCATGTCCGGCCTCTCGCGGGTGATCGAGACGATGGTTCGGGGGAATCGACATACCTGTCAAGTTGATTGCCGGGGGGTGGGGTCGCATGCTACCGCTGGCGCATGGCGATCCAGAAACCCGACAAGTCCCATGGGTGGCGCGGCTCTGCCGATCTTTGGATCGATGCAGGCTATCAGCTGCTGATCGACGGAGGGGTCGAGGTGGTGAAGGTGATGCCACTGGCCAAGGCGCTTGGGCTGTCGCGGACCAGTTTCTATTGGCACTTCCCGGACCGGGATGCACTGCTGGAGGCGATCATCGACCGGTGGGAGGCGAAGAATACCGGCAATCTGGTGGCCCGCTGTAACGCCCCTGCCGGGTCGATCTGCGCCGCTGTCTTCAACCTGTTCGACTGCTGGATCGACGAGGATCTGTTCGATTCCCGTTTCGACCTGGCGATCCGCAATTGGGCCCAGAATGACGAGGCGCTGATGGCGCGGGTCAAGGCCGCTGACACTGCGCGGCTGGCCGCCATGCGCGCGATGCTAGAACGGCACGGGCAAAGCCCGGCCATGGCGGCGACACGGGCCAACACGATGATCTTCACGCAGGTGGGCTATTACACCATGCGGTTGGGGGAATCGGTGCCGGACCGGCTGGACCGGATGCCGCCCTATGTGGAGGTTTTCACGGGCGAGGCCCCGAGCGAGGCGGAAATCGCCGAATTCTTCGCCCGCCACGGGGCGAAACGCTAAGGCGCGCTTGTGCCTTTCCTGCCCCTTGGCCTAGATGCAGCGGTATGAAACTGCGCCGTCATAATTCCGGTCACTGGATGGCTGTCCTGGCCTGGCTTGCTGCCGGGCTGTGCCTGCTGCCGATTGGCGCGGTGACTCTGGCGGCCCTGACTGGCGGGCTGGAAACGGTCACCGATCTCGCGCAGACCGTGCTGCCCCGTTACACCCGCGCGACGCTGACCATGGTGCTGATCGTGGCCACCGGAACCGCTGTGATCGGGACCGGCACGGCGTGGCTGGTGACCATGACGCGCTTTCCCGGACGCCGCGTGCTGGAGATTGCGCTGGCCCTGCCGCTGGCCTTCCCGGCCTATGTGCTGGCCTATGCCTACACCGATTTCCTCGACCATCCGGGATGGGTTCAAGCCACCCTGCGCGATCTGACAGGCTGGGGTCCGCGCGACTATTGGTTCCCGGAAATCCGGTCGCTGCCGGGTGCGGCGATGATGCTGACGCTGGTGCTGTATCCTTACGTCTACCTGCTGGCGCGCGCGGCCTTCCTGCAGCAAAGCGCAACGGCCTACCTGGCCGCCCGCACCCTGGGTCGCGGCCCGTGGAGCGCGTTTTTCCGCGTCAGCCTGCCAATTGCCCGGCCTGCCATCGCGGGGGGCGTGCTGCTGGCGATCATGGAGACCATCGCCGACTTCGGCACCGTCAGCTATTTCAACGTGCAGACCTTTGCGACCGGCATTTATCAAAGCTGGTTTTCCTTTGCCGACCGGGGGGCTGCCGCGCAACTGGCGCTTTGCCTGCTTATGGCAGCCCTGGTTCTGGCGGCGCTGGAACGGCGGCAACGGGCAAGCCAACGCCATCACGGTGCCGGGCGCCGGTTCGAGGTGCTTGACCCGCCTGTACTGCGCGGCGGACGCGCGGCGCTGGCGGTGACTTTCTGCGCCCTACCCGTGGTTCTGGGGTTCCTGTTGCCCGCCGGGCTGCTGGTCTGGATGGGGCATGACAGTTTCGGCATCATTCTGGGCGACCGCTATCTTGGTTTTTTGCAGAACTCCCTGACGCTGGCTTCCGTCGCAGCCCTGTTTACCGTGACGGCGGCTGTGTTCCTGGGCTTCAACGCAAGACTGCATCCGAACCGGGCCAACAAGGCCGCCATCGGCATTGCGGGTCTGGGTTATGCGGTGCCGGGCGGCGTGATCGCCGTTGGTCTGATCGTGCCCTTCGCGGGGTTCGACAATGCCTTGGATGCCTGGATGCGAGAGACATTCGACATTTCCACGGGGCTGCTGATCACCGGGTCGATCTGGCTATTGGTGATGGCCTATATGGTGCGCTTCATGGCCGCCGCCCTGTCGGCCTATGACGCGGGGCTGTCCACTATCAATCCCAATATCGACGCCGTGGCGCGGACGCTCGGGCGATCGCCTTCGACCATGCTGCGGGGTGTTCACCTGCCGATCCTGCGGCCGAGCCTGCTGACGGCGCTGCTGATCGTCTTCGTCGATGTGATGAAAGAGCTGCCCGCGACGCTGATCATGCGGCCCTTCAATTACGACACGCTGGCGGTTCAGGCGCACCGGTTGGCAGCGGATGAGCGGCTGGCGGAGGCAGCGGTGCCGAGCCTTGTGATCGGGCTGGTGGGGCTGTTGCCGGTGATGATCCTGTGTTGGGGTCTGGGGCGCGAGGACCGGACGGAAGCCGAGTTCATCCCCGATCCGCAGATCGCCGAGTGACAGGAAAAATCTTCCCGAAGATTTTTTCAGGGCCCCAAAATTCTTGAAGGAAGAATTTTCTGACGCGGAAGAATTTTCTGGAAAATTCTTCTTGGCGCGACGCAAAAGGGGCGCCCACCCTGGACGCCCCTTGGTTCTATCGCTGCCCGACGACCTTACGGCCAGCCGACCTGATTGAAGATGCGCTGTGCGGTGCCAAGGTTGGCGGCCACATCCGACAGATCGACGTCATCGGCGACGAATTCCCCCAGACCCGCCAGTTCCTCGACCATCTCGACCCCTTCGACTGCCGGGTACTCGTTGTTCCCGGAGGAGAAATAGACCTGCGCCGCATCGGAGGCGAGATATTCGAGGAAGGCGACAGCGGCATCCCGGTTCGGGGAGTGCGCGGCCACACCGGCCCCTGACACGTTCATATGCGCGCCATTGCCATCCTGATCGGGGAAGACATAGCCGATCACATCCAGATGCTCGGTCACACCATCGACCTGATCCCGCAGCGACCGCACATAGTAGTAGGTATTCGACACGGCCACACCGCATTCGCCCGACGCCACACCGCGGATCTGGTCGGTATCGCCGCCTTGGGGAGAGCGGGCAAAGTTGCGCACCACGCCCTCGGCCCAGTCACGGGCGGCTTCTTCGCCCTCATGGGCGATGATCGAGGCCAGCAGGGTCTGGTTATAGGTGTTGGTCGAAGACCGGATGCAGACCAGACCCTCATAGGCGGGGTCGGCCAGATCGGCATAGGTTGCGGGGGGCGTGTCCACCAGTTCGGTGTTGTAGAAGAGGATCCGCGAGCGCTGCGAGAAGCCGAACCAGCGGTTTTCGGCGTCTTGCAGATTGGCCGGGATGCGCGCTTCCAGAACGTCGCTGTCGACCGGCTGCAGCAACCCGGCATCCACGGCGCGGTTTAGGCGGGACACGTCGACCGTGATGAAGATATCGGCGGGAGAGTTGCGGCCCTCGGCCTGCATCCGGGCCATCAGCTCATCCGCGTCGCCCTCGATGCGGTTGATGGTGATGCCGGTCGCCTCTTCGAAGCCGGAATAGAGCGCCTCGTCGGTGTCATAGTGACGTGACGAATAGATATTGAGTTCCTGCGCGGTGGCCATGGTTGCGGTGCTGGCAAGGATGCTGGCGGCGAGAAGGGTGGAAATCGGTCGGGTCATTCTGTCAGTCCTTGTCCGTCCTTGATCAATAAACCGAGTATTTCACTCGGATAAGCGCGGACATATCACGCCCATGAAACGAGTCAAGCAATTCCCAAGCAAATTACTCGGAAAACGTTCCCGCTTGTGCACGTGTTAAGCTTCGGTGCAGGGTAAGCCAGCTTTCGAGAGGGAGGAAAGCGTGACCCCCGGCATGATCTTTCTGGTGCTGGCCTATGTGCTCAGCCAGTTCTACCGCGCTTTTCTGGCGGTGCTGTCCCCGGTTCTTGGGGTCGAAATCGGCGCGGGCGCGGAAGATCTCGCCATGGCCTCTGGCCTGTGGTTCGTGACCTTCGCCGCGATGCAGATCCCCGTGGGATGGGCGCTGGACCATATCGGGCCGCGGCTGACCTCCTCGGTCCTGCTGGCAATTGGCGGCGCAGGTGGCGCGGCGATCATGGCGATGGCACAGGGGCCGGGTTGGGTCGCCGTGGCGATGATGCTGATCGGGGTGGGCTGTTCGCCGGTCCTGATGGCGAGCTACTATATCCTCGCGCGGGACTACCCCGCTGCCGTCTTCGCCACCTTCGCGGGCGTCATCCTGGGCACCGGGTCGCTTGGCAATATCGGCGCGGCGCTGCCACTGGCCTGGGCGGTGGAATCCCTCGGCTGGCGCGAAACCATGTGGGGCATGGCCGCCGTCACGCTGATGATCGCGGCGGCGCTGGCGTTGTTCGTGCGCAACCCGGCCAAGGCCGATCACAGCCAGAAAGGATCGCTGCTCGACCTGCTGAAGATCCCGGCCCTGTGGTTCATCCTGGCGATCATGTTCGTGAACTATGCCCCTGCGGCGGGCATAAGGGGCCTGTGGATCGCGCCCTATCTGGAGGATGTCTATCAGGCCGAGATCGGGCGCATCGGCACCGCGTCGCTGGTCATGGGCTTTGCCATGATCGCGGGCAACTTCTTCTACGGTCCGCTCGACCGTGTCTTCGGCACGCGCAAATGGGTGATCTTTGCCGGCAATCTGGTGTCCGGCCTCTCGTGCCTCGCGCTTTGGGCCTGGCCGGACGGGTCCGAGATCCGGTCTATCGCCGTCATGGCCGCCGTGGGCTTCTTCGGCGCGACCTTCCCGGTCATCATCGCCCATGGCCGCAGCTTCGTGCCGCCGCATCTGGTGGGCCGGGGCGTGACGCTGCTCAATCTCTTCGGCATTGGCGGGGTGGGGATCATGCAGTTTGCCAGCGGGCCAGTCTTTGCGCGCCTGTCCCTCGGGGCGACCCCGGCAGAGGCCTACAGCCAGCTTTTTGGCCTCTTTGGCCTGATGATCCTGCTTGGCTGTGTCGTCTACCTGTTCAGCACCGACCGCACCGGATAGCCCATTTTCGCAGTGCATAACCGGTTTTCGCCGCGTTGCGGCGGGAAACGGGTGGCCATCCGGGGCCATGACGGGTATGGCGCGGTCAAACGCGAACAATTCCTGACGGAGACTTCCCCTCATGTCCCCGGACTTCCTTCCCCGGATGCGGGCCGAATGGCTTGGCAACATCCGTGCCGACCTGCTTTCCGGCCTTGTCGTGGCGCTGGCCCTGATACCCGAGGCGATTGCCTTTTCGATTATCGCGGGCGTTGACCCCAAGATCGGGCTATATGCCTCGTTCTCCATCGCCGTGATCACCGCCATCGCGGGCGGGCGCCCCGGCATGATTTCCGCCGCGACCGCCGCCACCGCCGTTCTGATGGTGACCTTGGTGCGCGATCACGGGCTGCAATATCTGCTGGCCGCCACGATCCTGGCTGGCGTTTTACAGGTGGGCGCCGGGATGTTGAAACTGGGCAGCGTCATGCGCTTCGTGTCGCGGTCTGTCATGACAGGCTTCGTCAATGCGCTGGCGATCCTGATTTTCATGGCACAACTGCCGGAACTGATGGGCGTGCCGTGGATGACCTATGTGATGGTCGCCGCCGGGCTCGCCATTATCTACCTCTTCCCCTATGTCACCACCGCGATCCCCTCGCCGCTGGTCTGCATCATTGCCCTGACCGCCGTGGCGCTGACCTTCGGGATGGACCTGCGCACCGTGGGCGACATGGGCGAACTGCCGGATACCTTCCCGGTCTTCCTGCTGCCTGACATCCCGCTGAACCTTGAGACGCTGATGATCATCCTGCCCTATTCGGCTGCCGTTGCCGCCGTGGGCCTGCTGGAAAGCCTGATGACCGCGCAGATCGTCGATGACCTGACCGACACGACCAGCGACAAGAACCAGGAATGCATCGGTCAGGGTGTTGCCAACTTCTGCACAGGGTTTATCGGCGGCATGGCGGGTTGCGCGATGATCGGCCAGTCGATGATCAACGTGAAATCCGGCGGGCGCGGGCGGCTGTCATGCTTCGTGGCGGGTGTCGTGCTGCTGCTGCTGGTGGTGCCCTTTGACTTCATCGTGTCGGTCATCCCGATGGCGGCGCTTGTGGCGATCATGATCATGGTTTCGATCGGCACGTTCAGCTGGTCCTCGATCAAGGATCTGCGCACCCATCCGCGCTCCTCCTCCATCGTGATGCTGGCGACCGTGGTGGTGACGATCTACACCCACAATCTCGCCATCGGGGTGCTGACCGGCGTTCTGCTGTCGGGCATTTTCTTTGCCGGCAAGATCGCGCAGTTGTTCGCCGTCACGTCCGAGCTGTCGGAGGACGGCAAGACCCGCACCTACCACATTCACGGCCAGCTCTTCTTCGCCTCGGCTGACCAGTTCGCCGCCGCCTTCGACTATGGCGAGGTGCTGGACAATGTCATCATCGACGTCACCCGCGCGCATATCTGGGACATTTCTTCGGTTGCGGCGCTGGACATGGCCGTGCTCAAATTCCGCCGGGACGGGGCTGAGGTCGAGATAAAGGGCATGAATGAGGCCTCCTCCACCATCGTGGACCGGCTGGCGGAACATGACAAACCGGGCGCGATGGACCGCCTGATGAGCCACTGAGGAGACTCGACATGGGCAAGATCATCGCATTGGTGGATGGCTCCATCTACTCGGAAAGCGTCTGTGACCACGCGGCATGGGTGGCCAAGGGCAAGGGCTGGTCGGTCGAGGTCATTCACATCCTGGGCCGACGGGATGAAAGCGCCGATCCCCGAAATCTGTCCGGCAATATCGGCCTTGGCGCGCGCACCGCGCTGCTGAATGAACTGGCCGATCTGGATGCGCAGCGCTCCAAGCTGGCCCGCAAGCGTGGGCAGGCGATCATCGAGGACGCGTCCGAACGGATCAGCGCCGAGGGCGTCGAGGTCACAGGCCGGTTGCGGATCGGCGATCTGGTCGAAACCCTGCGCGAGGCGGAGGCCGATGCCGATCTGGTCATCGTCGGCAAGCGCGGCGAGGCGGCTGATTTCGCGTCGATGCATCTGGGCAGCAACCTGGAACGGGCGGTGCGGTCTTCGACCAAACCCGTTCTGGTCGCGTCCCGCGCGTTCCAGCCGGTCAAGAAGCTGCTGGTGGCCTTCGATGGCGGCCAGTCGGCGCTGAAAGCGGTGGACCATATCGCGCGGTCAGAGCTGTTCGCGGGCCTCTCCATCCACCTGCTGACCGTCGGGCCCGAGACCACGGAAGCCAAACGCGCCATCGAAGGCGCGGCGGCGCTGCTGAAAGGCGCGGGGTACGAGGTGACGTCCGAGATCGTCGCGGGCCAGCCCGAAACCCTGATCGCGGACCGCGCCGAGGCGCATGATTTCGACCTGCTGATCATGGGTGCCTATGGCCACAGCCGTATCCGCAACCTCTTCATCGGCTCGACCACGACCGAAATGATCCGCGCCTGCAAGGTGCCGGTGCTGCTGTTCCGTTAACGCCCTTTCGCCATCACCTGATTGCCCCTATCGTTCGCGGGCAACGCAAAGAAGGGAATGGCTATGACGGGCAATTCGGACAGGTTTCTGCTGCTGTCGGACAGTGTTCTGGAGGGGCTCGGCATTTCTGGCAACGAGATCGTCGACGCGATTGAATCCGCCATCCTTCAGGACGCAGCGGGCCAGATCCTGACCGCACCGAAATCCGCCGTGGTGCCCGAGGGCGGGCGCTACATGATGACGACGCTGTCCACCTCGGATGCGCCCGACCTGACCATCGTGAAATCGGTCATGGTCAGCCCCCGCAACCCCGATCGGGGCCGCCCCGGCATCGACGGCGCGATCCTGCTTCAGGACAGCGAAACCGGGCAGATGCGGGCGCTGGCAGAGGCGGGCTGGATCACCGGCGTTCGCACGGCGGGCCTGTCTGCCGTCGCCGCCCGCAGACTGGCCAACCCGGCCTCGCAGTCCATCGCCTTCATCGGCTGCGGCGTGCAGGCGCGCAGCCATCTGGCGATCTTCAACGACCTCTTCCCGCTGGCCAGCATCCGGGCCTATGGGCGCGGACAGGTCAATATCGACAAGCTGTGTGACATGGCGAAGGGGTTGGGCCTGTCTGCCGAAGTTCATGACGACCCCCGCGCCGCCATCGAGGGTGCCGACCTGATCGTGACCTCTGTCACTCTCAACTATGAAATCGAGCCCTTCCTGAACGCCGACTGGATCAAACCCGGTGCCTTCGCCACGATCACCGACCTTGCCCTGCCCTGGCAGCAGGACAGAATGGGCGCTTTCGGGCCGCTTTTCGTCGATGACCTGGTGCAGGAGGAGGCAAGCCCGAAGAAGCTGGTCGATCCATCGCTGGTCAAGGGCGATCTCAAGACCCTGCTGACCACCGGGCCGGGGGAATTCTCCGATGACGCCCGCCGCGCCTTCGTCTTCCGGGGCATTGCCATCGGCGATTTCGCCATTTCCCGGCTGGCGTACTTGCGTGCGGTCGAGGCAGGCGCCGGGCAGGATGTTGGCTGGCAGGGCTAGCCCTCAGCCAAAATCCCCCTGACAGAACCAGCCGCCCGATACCGCCCCCCCATGGGCGTAGAACAGCCAAAGCCGTTCGCCGGTTTCGGTTTCCACCCGCCAGTAATCGCGCACGCCACTGCGCCAGTTGGGATCGTCCAGCCACCATTCCGGCGCAATCCGCTCCGGCCCCATCCCGCCAAGCGTCGCGAAGTCGCGCCCCCGCCAGCGGAACCGCGCGGGCAGGTCGGGCCTGTCCTCGGCCTGCACCGGTTCGGGGCGAAAGAGCGTCAGCGGCCGGGGCCGGGGCGCACGCGGCCAGTCCTTCGCCGGGTCCGACCACGCGGCAGCCAGCGTGATCGCGGTCTTTTCCGGAATGTGACTTTCGGCCGGGTGCTGGCGGGTGATCGCCTCCAACCCCACGCGTGCACCGATCCGGCCCAACAGATCCTCCAGCCCCGTATCGCGCCCCTGCCGCGCGGCGGCCTCCTCCGTCGCAGCAAGACCGCCCTTCAGCTGCCGCGCATGGACGGGTTCGGTGACCGAGGCCACCAGCCGCAGCGTGTCGATACCGAAACCGGGGTCGATATCGCCCAGCTTCATCGCCAGCAGGGGCCGGATGCGGTCGGGCTCTGCCCCCGGGCGCGCCAGCCCGATCTCGACGGCCTCTGTCCTGCCCTCGGCCAGCATCAGTTCCAGCCGCACCCGCCGTGCGCCCCGGCCCTTGGCCCGCAGCTTGTCGCACAAGGGCGGCAACAGCCGGTCGATCCCCGCCAGGATATCCTCCTCCAGCCCAATAGGCTCGGGCAGGCTCAGCCGCAGGGCGAAATGAGTCTCAGGCCGGGCGGGGGCAATCGGTTCCGGCTCCAGCCCCAGGGCCTGATCCAGCCGCCGCACCACCCCTTGCCCGAAACGCCGGGCCAGCGTGGCGCGCGGTGGCCCCAGCAGATCGCCGATCCGGTGCAGCCCCAGCCGGTTCAGCCCGGCCACCGTCGCGGGGTCCAACCGCAACGCCGCAATGGGCAACCCCCCGATGGCGGCCCGCGTCTGCCCCGGCGGGGCAATGGGCAGGGCGCCGCCGGTGACAGGGCGCAGGGGCGCCGCGCCCCCCTTGGTCCAGTGTCGCCGCTTGCCCGCCCGCGACCGGGTCGCCCGCGCCTCCTGATCAATGGCATCGCCATTGCGCGTACTGCCCGCCCCCTGCCCCGCGTAACGCGCCAGCGCCCAGGCCGCACCGCCCGTATCCGCCAGCCCCGCCCGCACCGACAGGCGCAGCGCCGCGCAATCCGCCTCCACCTGCGCCAGCAACGCAGCCTCGCCCCCGAAAAGATGCGCGCAGCCCGTCAGGTCGATCATCAGCCCCTCGCGCCCCTCTTCCGACACCCAGGGCGAGAACTTGCCCGCCCACCGGCGCAGCAATGTCAGGAACCCGGCCTCTCGCAACCGGTCGGCGGGCCGGGTCTGCAGATCGGGGCACAGCGCCCGCGCCTCGGCCAGCGGCAGGCCGGGCGTCAATCCTGCGCGCGATGCCTCAAGCGACAGCGAGGACAGCACCCGCGCATTTCCCACCTCCTCGACCACGGCCAAAGGCCGGTCGCACAGCCCCCGGTCCAGCCGCTGCAGATGCTCGGCGGCCAGCCGTGGGAACCACAGCGACAGAATCCGGCGGCGCGGATCGGGGCGGTTGGGCGTGGATGGGCTCATGTGGCAGCATGATGTTCATGTTATGTTCTAAATGTAGCGCCCGACGGGGCTGGAGTCGAGTCCACCCCCATGCCACCCTCACCCTATGGAAACGCTCGCCAGCCTCACCGCCCGCTTCCCCCGCCCCGGCCGCATCGACTGGATCGGGTTGCGCCCCGCGCGGAAGGCGGAAATGAAGGCGGTCCCCCGGATCGAGATTCTCGACCATGGCCTCGCTGGCGACCATGCCCGCCCCGGAAAGCGCGCCGTGACCCTGATCCAGGCCGAACATCTGCCGGTCATCGCGACCCTTGCGGAACATCCGCAGGTCGCCCCCGAAACGCTGCGTCGCAATCTCGTCGTCTCCGGCCTCAACCTCTCCGCCACCCGCAACCGGATCATCCGGATCGGCACCGCCCGCCTGCGCATCACCGGCCCCTGCGCCCCCTGCTCTCGGATGGAACGTGCACTCGGCCCCGGAGGCTACAACGCCATGCGCGGCCACGGTGGCTGGTGTGCAGAGGTGCTGACACCCGGTCCGCTCGCAATCGGAGCCATGCTCAAAGTCGAGGCCTGAGTTTCATCTTGGCCAAAATACCTCCGCCGGAGGCATCCCTTCGCCTCAACGCAGAGCCACCGTCACACCCTGCGAACCGCCCGTGCCACAGTCCCGTGGCAACACGGACCGACGAGGCCTCCGGCGCAAGCCGGGGGTTGAGGAGGGCCGTTCCTGCCGCGACCTGCCCTGCAGGGCGCAAGACCTCAGCCGCGCCGCAGACGCCTCAGCAAAGCCTCAGAGGCATAGCCATCCGGCACCAGCCCCTCGGCGGCCTGGTATTCCCGCACCGCCTGGATTGTCAGCGGCCCGACGATGCCGTCAATCCGCTCGGTAGAAAACCCCGCCGCCGTCAGGCGCCGTTGCAACTCGAACCGCTCGTCATTGGTCAGCGCCCGATCCTGCCGGGGCCAGCCGCCGCGGAAGGCAGGTCCGCCGCCGATCCGGTCGGCCAGATGACCCACACCGATGACATAGGCATCGGCCGGATTATAGGTCTCGATCACGTGGAAGTTTTCATAGATCACCAGTGCGACGCCCGTATGCCCTGCCGGCAGCAGGATCGAGGACGGCCCGTGTTCCGGAACCCGACCGCCACCGCGCGCCAGCCGCACGCCCATGGCGTTCCAATGGGCCGCATCTCGCTGGATCAGCTCACCGCTCTGCGAGAAATCGAAATCGTCCGGCAGCTCCACTTCCAGCGCCCAGGGCTGGCCATGGGTCCAGCCGTTTTCCGACAGGTAGCGCGCGGTCGAGGCCAGTGCGTCAGCGGGGTCATCACCCCAGATATCGCGCCGCCCGTCGCCGGTGAAATCCACCGCATGGGCCAGGAAGCTGGAGGGCATGAACTGGGTATGTCCCATCGCCCCCGCCCACGATCCCTGCATATGGTCGGGATCGATATCGCCCGCCTGCAAGATGCGCAGCGCCGCCATCAGCTCGGCCTCGAAAAACTCCGCCCGGCGGCCCTCATAAGCCAGCGTCGCCATGGCCTCGATGATCGGCACCGATCCGCGGAAGCTGCCATAGGCGCTTTCCAGCCCCCAGACCGCCGCCACGATCTCGGCCTCGACCCCATAGCGCCGTTCGATCGCGTCCAGCGTGTCGCGATGCTCCCGCAAGGCCGTGCGCCCGTTGGCAATGCGCGTATCCGACGCGGCACTGTCCAGATAATCCCACAAGGTCCGCGAGAATTCCGACTGGTTGCGGTCGCGCTCGATCACTCTTTCATTCAGCGTCACGCCGGCAAAGGCCCTGTCGAGTGTCTGCTGGCGAATACCGTCCGCGCGGGCACGGCGTGAGAACTCGGAAACCCATGCCCGGAAGCCCGAGGAACTGACTGGCTCGGCCAGTGGCGTTTCGGGGCGGGCGGCCAATGTCACCATGCGCATGGCCGGACGCAAGGACACCTCCACTGCCAGCCCGCTTGGCGTCACGCTTTGCAAACTGTCTTCCGCCGGGCGGGGCAAGGGCCTTATGGTCGCCGTGGGCGTGGCCCCGGCTGCACTTGCCGCCAGAACCAGGATTGCGGTCAGGAATGGTTTCGGCGTCAGCATGCTCGTGCCTGTATGATTGCTTGTCCCGCAGTATACGCGCTTCCCCGTTTCGAAAGAAGCACCGGCCCCACCCCTTCGGCGGAGCCTCGCCGGCAAGTCTCTGCCAACACCGTTACCAAAAGCTGAACAGCACGAAAGGACTTGCGCCCGCCTCATGGCCGGATATCTCAGAGGAATGTCGATTGATCCTGATTCAGAACGCCTGATCGTTTTTCTTCATCTGCCCAAAACCGGCGGCCAGACCATTCACCACAGCGTCGGTGCGCTTTTTGGGGAACGGAACATCTCGCCCTACCGGCTGCAATCCCATGTTCGGGACGGGGCGACATTTCCGCCGGAGTACCGCATGCATTCAGGCCATCTGCACTGGCGCGAGCTGGAAAACGTGCCCGGCGATCCGTTTTCCTTCATGGTTCTGCGAGACCCCCGTGAACGGCTTGGATCTTTCTACTTCTTCATGCGGGAAGAAGCGCGCAAGTCGCGCGATGCCAATGGGGCGGCCTCTCTGCCACCGGCGCAGCGCGCCCTGCTCGACGGTGCATCTGCGCTTTTCTTTTCCAAGGACCCGCAAATTCAGCTGGCCGTGCGGGAAAGGTGGTCCAACCTGACCCTGACCTATCTGGCCCTGCGCAGCCTGATCCGGCGCGGAGCACCCGCAGATGCCCCATTGGCCGACCTTCTGGCGCTGGCCGAGGAAAACAGCCGCAAGTTGACCGCGATCTACCGGTTCGGAGAGTTCGAGAAGATCGAGGACGATATCGAAGCGAGCTTCGGGGCACGCCCGGATATCGTGACCAAGCACGCCAATCCCGGCCCGCTGGATCGCTCCCGCAGCCGCTGGCAGGCGCTTCTGGACGAGTTGGACAGCGATGCGCAGCGCAGCGAGATGGAGCGCCACGTTGCAGAGGATCTGATCGTGATGGAGCGGATCACCTTCCGCTAGCGGCGCTTGCGCAGCACCTTCTTCTTAACCTTGGCGGCCTTGGCGCGGGCCTTGCCCGCCTTGCGCCGTGGCCCTGCACCGCGCCCATGGCGCGACCCGCGCGGCACGGATTTCCCATCGATTTCCACCAGTTCCAGCGTCATACCGCCGGTGACCGGCACCGCCTCGGCCAGTTTCACCGTCACGCGTTGACCAATGCCGATGGTCAGGCCGGTATCGGCCCCCACAAGGGTCTGCGCCTCGGCGTCGTGGTGGAAATACTCCCGCCCGAGCGCCCGCATCGGCAGCAACCCGTCCGCCCCGGTATCATCGAGCTTCACAAAGGCCCCGAACCGGGCAATACCGCTGATCCGGCCGGTGAAGCTTTCGCCCACACGCTCCGACAGATAGGCCGCCAGATAGCGGTCGGTCGTATCGCGCTCGGCCATCATCGACCGGCGCTCGGTGTCCGAGATATGCTTGGCGATATCGTCCAGCCGCTCAATCTCCTCCGCGCTCAGCCCGTCACGGCCCCAGCCATGGGCAGTGATCAAGGCCCGGTGGACGATCAGGTCGGAATAGCGCCGGATGGGCGAGGTGAAATGGGCATAGGCCTTCAGCGCCAGCCCAAAATGGCTGAAATTCTCGGGGCTGTAATAGGCCTGGGTCATCGACCGCAGGGTCGACATGTTGATCAGTTCGTCAAATTCAGTGCCCTCGGCGGCGGCGAGCAGGCTGTTCAGATGCCGGGTCTGCAACACCTGCCCCTTCGCCAGATTGAAACCGCTGGCCTGTGCCGTTTCACGCAGGGCGGCGATCTTGTCGGGGTTGGGTTCCTCATGCACCCGGAAAAGCTGCGGCGTTTTCAGGCGGATGAGTTCCTCGGCGGCGGCGACATTGGCCAGCACCATGAATTCCTCGATCAGCTTGTGGGCGTCCAGCCGGTCCTTGAAGGCCACTGACGTCACCTGCCCCTCGTCCGACAGGATGATCTGGCGCTCTGGCAGGTCCAGTTCCAGCGGCTGGCGCTTGGCCCGCGCCAGTTTCAACGCGCCATAGGCGGCGAAAAGCGGTTTCAGTACCGGCTCGACCAGCGGCGCGACCTTGTCATTGGGATGCCCGTCGATGCCGTCTTGCACCTCCTGATAGTTCAGCGAGGCCACGGACCGCATCAACCCGCGCACAAACTTGTGCCCGATCTTTTCTCCTTGCGCATTGATCACCATGCGCACGGCCATACAGGCACGCGGTACGCCTTCGTGCAGCGAACACAGGTCACCCGACAGCCGGTCAGGCAACATCGGCACCACGCGATCCGGGAAATAGGTGGAGTTCCCGCGCTTGCGCGCCTCTCGGTCCAGCGCAAATCCGGGGCGCACGTAATGGGCGACATCGGCAATGGCGACCCAGATCACGAAGCCGCCGGGGTTCTTTGGGTCGTCATCGGCATGGGCCAGACAGGCGTCGTCACGGTCGCGGGCATCGACCGGGTCGATGGTCAGCAGAGGCATGTCGCGCAGGTCTTCGCGGCCCGACAGACCTGCGGGCTTTGCTGCGTCCGCCTCTGCAATCACGTCGTCGGGAAAATCGTCGGGAATGCCGTGCTGATGGATCGCAATCAGTGACACCGCCTTGGGCTGGCTTGGATCGCCAAGCCGCTGGACAATGCGCGCCCTCTGCAAACCCATGCGCCCCTTGGGGCCCGAGTGTTCGGCCTCGACAAGCTCGCCATCCCTAGCCCCTTCGGTTGCAGCGGCGGGCACCGTCCATTCCTTGTCCGCGCCCTTGTCGATCGGCACGATCCGCCCGCCCTCGGCCCCCTTGCGGAAGATACCCAGTATCTTACGGGGGTTGGTTCCGATCCGCCGGATCAGCCGGGCGACATATTGGTGATCCTCGCCCTCGACCTCCTGCATCCGCGCCAGAATGCGGTCGCCTTCCCCTAGCGCGGGATCGGTCGCCTTCGCTGCAAACAGGATGCGGGGTTCCGGCCCCTCGCCCAACCATTCCAGCGGGCGGCAGAACACATCGCCCAAATCATCGGGCGCCAGCACCTGCAACACCGCGACAGGCGGTAGCCGGTCGGGATCGCGATAGGTCTTCTTGCGCTTTTCCAGATGGCCCTCGGCCTCCAGCTCCTTCAGAATGCGCTTCAGGTCGATCCGCGCTGCGCCCTTGATGCCGAAGGCACGGGCGATATCGCGTTTCGAGGCATGGCCGGGATTGTCGGAAATCCAGGCGAGGATCTGGTCTTTGGTGGGGATCTGGCTCATGCCCTTGGCCTAGCACGGGCCAAGGGGCGCGTCATGCGGAAAACAGGGGGCTCAGGCCGCCGTCAGGTGCTTCACGATCCGTTCCTGAAGATCGCGCCGCGCGCGGGTGACGAACTGTTCGTGATCATGGGCCAGCGGTCCAAGCGCCTTCTTCGCGGGCTTGCGCAGCTTTCCAAGGGCGATGCCGTAAAGGATGCCGGGCAGGAAGAAACTCGCGAACTTGGTGCCCTCGTCCCGCAGCAGCGTTTCGATATTCAGAAGCGCGTCGAAGACGAGGTTGGAATCGTGGAACAGGACCACGCAATCCTTGTCCATGTATTTGCGAAGATTGAGAAAATCACGGAAGGCGGCCGTGTTGGTGTGTTCGCCATCGATCATGCCAAGGACATGATCCTTCGGCACGTCGTAATGCGCCAGATCGCCCGCGTCGCAATCATAGGTGCGCATCTTGGTCAGGCAGTCGATGGGCAGCACACCCGCCAGCCCGTCGATCATCCGCTCGGTGGAATTGCCGTCATAGACCGCATCGCGGCCCCGTTCGTCGCGCAGCACCTCGGGGCGCAGATCGACCGAGGAGATTCGGGTACAGGCCGGATCCGCCAGATGCGGCACCAGGCTGCCGCCGAGATGCGAACCGATCTCGATATAGCTGTAGTCGCCCACCTGATCGCGCAGGAAATTCTGCACCGCCAGCAGCGTTGCCTTGTCCTTCTTGGTGGTCTGGCTCTTGATCTGGAAGACCGAGATATCGCCGTCCTGAATCCGTGAAAGAAGATCGTCCCTGTCGATCATGCCTGCCTCTGTCTGGTTGCCGGGGTCTTTGCCCCTGTGACTGCTCAGCTGGAATCTTAACCAATCAACCGCTTCGCGGCAATCTTTCTGCGCGACAGGTCGTCGGCGCCGTCTACATCCGCCAGGGTATCGACCAGCGCAACGCGCCGGCCTTTCAGAGTTTCCATGCTGTCTTTCAACGCATGGGGTCCCGACCAACGGACATCATGCAGGGACCCGCGCGGGGCGGGGCGCGCTCCTTGACCGATCAGCCAGTAACCGCCATCGGGCGCGGGACCGAACACCGCGTCAGCGGTCGAAAGAGCGTGTAGGGCGCGGGCCAGATGGGTTCTGGTGATGCCCGGGATGTCGCTGCCGATGACCAGAACCGGGCCGGGCAGAGCCAACAGCCGCGCCATGCGGGCACCGAGGTCGCCCGTGCCCTGCGGGATACGCGGCAGATCACCGGGCCAGATGCGACTGGCCAGCCCTTCCGCATCCGGGGACACCGCCAGGACCAGCCGCCAGCGCGGATCGCGCAGCCGACGCAGCAGGCACGTGGCCTGATGCCTGTACCACCACGCGGCCGGGATCGCCCCGATACCCTGCGCCAGACGGGTCTTGACGCGACCGGGGCGTGGCTCCTTCACCATCACGACGACGGTGGGGCGGATCATAGGGCGAAGTAGTCGTTCAGAATCCGGGAATAAATGCGTTTCAGCGCGTGGATATCTTCGATCCAGACCCGTTCATCCACCTGATGCATGCGGTGCCCGACAAGGCCAAACTCCACCACCGGACAATGCGATTTGACGAAGCGTGCGTCGGAGGTGCCGCCGGTGGTCGAGAGGACCGGGGTCAGGCCGGTTTCCGCTGTGACGGCATGGCTGACGAGGTCGGACAACTCCCCCGGCGGGGTCAGAAACGCCTCGCCCGAGATTTTCGCCTCCATCCCGATCTTCACCCCGGTTTCCTCGGCCACTTTGTCGGCCTCGGCCCGCAGCCAGTCGGTCAGGCTCGCGCCCGTATGCAGATCGTTGAACCGGAGGTTCACCGTCATCCTCGTTTCCGCCGGAATGACGTTGGTGGCGGGGTTTCCGGTGTCGATGGTGGTCACGGAGCAGGTGGACGGGTCGAAATGATCGGTGCCTTTATCCAATACATGGGTGGACAGCCGATGCGCCAATAGGGCCACGGCGGGCATGGGGTTCAGAACCTTGTGCAGATAGGCAGAATGCCCCTGCTTGCCCTTCACGGTAAACCACGCGGACATGGACCCACGCCGCCCGATCTTGATCATGTCACCGATGGTTTCCGGGCATGTCGGTTCGCCGACAATACAGGCGCTCATCCGTTCGTCATTGGCCTCCATCCAGTCGAGCAGGGCAATGGTGCCATCGGTCGAGGGGCCTTCCTCATCCCCGGTGATGGTCAGCACAATGGCCCCATCGGGCGGCGTGTCGCGGACGAAGTCGATCGCCGCCGCCGCAAAGGCTGCAACGCCCGATTTCATGTCGGTCGCACCGCGCCCGTAGAGCCACCCGTCCGCCTCTTCCGCGCCGAAGGGCGGGTGGGTCCAGGCGGATGCGTCGCCGACCGGCACCACATCCGTGTGGCCGTTGAAGCCGAATGTCTTTGCATGGCCCTTGTCGCCCCACCGGGCATAAAGATTCGACACCTCGCCCCGGTCGACGCGTATGCAGGTAAACCCCGCCTCGGACAGAACCCGGTCCAGCAACACCAGCGCACCGCCCTCTTCCGGCGTGACCGAGGCGCAGCGCACCAGATCGGCGGTCAGTTTCTGCGGGTCGGTCATGGCTTGGCTCTCCTCTGTTCGGATGTCACAGCGATAGACGTGTGGCCCACGGGACTCAAGCACACGCCGATACGCGCAAGGGCTTAACTTGTGACAAGAACAGGGCTATTCTGCGACAAAACAAAGAATGACGGGCATTATCGGCGCAGAGAACGCACCAGCAGGCAGGTGCATTCCCACGTAATCCGCGACGATCATGCCGATGAATGGGGCAGAGCACATGCCAGTCACGGCAAGTGAACTAACGATCGACCATCGGGCGACGGCCAATGAAATGGCCGAAACCATCTTTGGCGACGGTGTCACCGTTGTCAGCGCGTCCTATTCGGGCGACCGCAATTCATCGGGCATCTGGTCCGATGGCGACGCAACATCGCCCAATGCCACTCCGTCGGATTCCGGTGTTATCCTGTCCACAGGACGGGTGCGGGATTTCACCAACTCGTCCGGCGATCCGAACGTCAACACCAACACCTCGACCAACACCCGCGGCGTTGACAACGATTCCGGCTTCAACGCACTGGCCGGGCGCAGCACCTATGACGCTGCCATTCTGGAGGCGGATTTCGTCCCCGATGGCGACACGCTGACCATGCAGTTCACCTTCGCATCAGAGGAATACCCGGAATATGTCGGGTCGATCTTCAACGATGCGGTCGGGATCTGGATCAATGGGGTCGAGGTCGCCTCGCCCGTTTTCCAGATCGCCCAGATCAACAACGTCAACAACACGTCCAACGAAACGCTTTACGTCAGCAACACCGATGACAGCGCCAATACCGAGATGGACGGCTATACCGTGACCCTATCGGTGATGATGACGGTCAATCCAAATCAGGTGAACACGATCCGGCTTGGCATCGCCGATGTTGGGGACAGCAGCTACGATTCCGCCATTCTTGTTGCTGCGAACTCGGTTCAGGGACGGGTGTTTGCCAATGACGATACTGCCACGTTCTCTGGCTACGGGGATATCTCTGTAGATGTGATCGCCAACGATCAGGCGGCAAACACGATGGTTGTGACCCATATCAACGGGCAGGCCGTCAACGTCGGCGACACGGTCACGCTTAGCAACGGGTTCGACGTAACGCTTCAGGCGGACGGCACCCTGCTGGTCGAGGCGCCCACCGGCTACACACCCCCGACGACGCCAGAGGATTTCACGTTCAGCTATACGGCCGCGGCTGGTGGTGGCGCCGGCATTTCCGACACGGCTTTCGTCACCATCACCACGATTCCCTGTTTCGTGGCAGGCACCCGGATCCGCACCGAGCGTGGGGATATCCCGGTCGAGGCGC
Organism: Nioella sp.; assembly: GCF_965215655.1. GTDB lineage: Bacteria > Pseudomonadota > Alphaproteobacteria > Rhodobacterales > Rhodobacteraceae > Nioella. Next base: position 26,268 of record NZ_OZ244111.1, on the reverse strand, counting down.
TGCGCGTCGGCGATCTGGTGGAAACGCGGGACAACGGGTTGCAACCCATCCGCTGGATCGGCAACCGCATGGTAGAGGCTACCGGCAAATTCGCCCCCATCGTGATCGAACGCGGCACCATGGGGTTCCACGACACCCTTGTTTTGTCGCCGCAGCACCGGGTTCTGGTCAGCCATCACATGGCCGAACTGCTGTTCGGGGAAGACGAGGTTCTGGTCGCGGCAAAGGATCTGGTCAATGACTGCTCGATCTGGGTGCGTGAAGGCGGCACGGTCGACTATTTCCACCTGCTCTTTGACGAACATCAGATCATCTGGTCCGAGGGGCTGCAGACCGAAAGCTTCCATCCAGGGCCTGTGACTCTGTCGGGCTTTGACGATGCCGTGCGCGAAGAGATCATCTCACTTTTCCCGGATCTGGACCTGACAACCGGCCACGGCTACAGCGCCTCGGCCCGTCCCAGCCTGCGCAGCTATGAGGCCGCGGCCCTTTTCGGCTGAGTCACATTCTTTCCACATTTCCGAACGACTTCGGCCCCAACTCCACGGATATGATCCAATCCAGTGGAAAGAGGGGCATTGTTTCGGCATGAGCTGGCTGGCGATCTGGGATGGACGGAAACTGACGCATTTCGATGCGCGGGCGCGTATGGCGGACCTGTCCCATGGCACTATTCGCTTTGAGATGACGCTCAGGGGTGAACTCCAGGTGCCCGCAATCCTGTGGCAGGGCCGCACCGGCACCGCCCGCGACCTGCGTATCATCTGCCGCCCGAATGGCACGGTCTGCGTGGAACAAGGCGCCTTTCTGTTTGAGACCGATGCCGGTTTCCTGTTTTCCCGCGAGCCGCTGCAGTTGCATTTTTCGTGGGACCGGTTGGGAAAGACCGGCCAGCTTGTCCTGACCAATGGCCAGACCGGCAGTCGCATCGTCACCCATACCGGCAGCATCGCCCCCAACAACCTTGCCGAGATCATCCCCGAAACCCCCGGCCCCATGGTGTCCGTCGCCTATGCCGGCGTCGCCAACCATCCGTTGCCTGACACCTCATTGCCCGGCATCGCGGGCGACACACGCATTCAGACCCCGACAGGCCCGGTCCGGGTGGCCGACCTGCAACCGGGTATGTGCATCCTGTCGCAAAAAGGCGAGGAACAGACCATCCGCTGGATCGGCCAGACCAACCTGCTGGCCCGCGGTCCCTCTGCCCCGATCCGCCTGCGTGCGCCCTATTTCGGCCTGACCGAAGATATCGTCGTGTCCCGCAACCAGAAGCTGCTGCTCAGCGGCAGCGAGGTCGAATATCTGTTCGGAGAGGAGCAGGTACTTGCCCGGGTCGAGGATATCCGCCGCGCCAGCGCTGCGCAGATCTGCCTAGAACGGCCCATGGTCACCACCTATCATGTGCTGCTGGACGATCACGATTGCCTGCTGGCGGGGCGCTGCGCGCTGGATACGGCCCTGTTGGCGGATGTGCTGGAAGCGACCGGAAAATCCGCCGCCCGCCTAGCGGACCCGGATCGCATCCCGGCCTGGACCGTGATCGACCGCGCCGGGGCACAGGCCTATCTGGGAATGTTGACCCAGAACCGTTCCGCCGCTGCCTGACGCAGGTTTATCAGTTTTCGTACAGCTCCAGCGGCAGCCCGTCCGGGTCGCTGAAAAAGGCAAACGCGCGGCCCGTCAGTTCATCCACACGGATCGGCTCGACCGCGATCCCCTGCGCCTCCAGCCAGTCTCTCGCAGCCGCCACATCCGCAACCCGAAACGCCAGATGCCGCAGACCCTGCGCTTCAGGATAGGAAGGCCGTGCGGGCGCATCGGGAAAGCTGAACAGCTCGATTTGCGATCCATCGGGCAAGGCAAGGTCCAGCTTCCATGACTGTCGCTCGGCCCGAAACGTCTCGGCCACAACCCGCAACCCCAGGATATCCACGTAAAACGCCCGGGACCGCGCGTAATCGGCGCAGATGATCGCAGCGTGATGGAGGCCCTGCAACATCGGCTGGCCCTAGTCGTCCCCATCGCCAAAATAGGGCGTCATCTGAGCAACGACGACGGAGTTTTCATCCGCCGCGCGCTGCATCAGCGCAATCTCCTCGTCGGGAATGTCGTGGCCCAGTTCGCGCCGTTCCTCCAGCGTGCCATAACCCTGCACATCAAGCGGCGCCAGGTCCGCCTGTTTCAGGATCGCCACGGTTTCGCGCACCGCTTCAGCCTCGTCCACGCCAGAGGCATAGATCATCAGGCCCGCACCGGTCGCGCCCTTGGGAAGGCCGTCGCCCGCCTTGCGGCCAACCTCGACCACAAGCGTATAGACCTGCTGCTGTTTCTTTTCCTTCGCCATGCCAGCGCCCTAGCCCCCTGCGTCGTTTCGGTCAAGCACAGCCTTGGCCGTTGACCTGCGCCACGCTTCGTTTCATCCCTGAAAGCATGACTGACCTGCGCCGCCGCATCGCCTTTCCCAAGGGCACAACCCTGTTCCAGCCGGGACAGGCTTGCCCCGGTCTCGTGCTTCTGGACAAGGGCACCATCAAGGTCACGCTCAGCGCCGCAAATGGGCGAGAGGTGGTGCTGTACCGCGTCAGCCCCGGTGATATGTGTCTGCAGACCTTCGCCTGTCTGGTCGAGGGGCGCACCTATTCCGCCGAAGGCGTGGCTGAAACCGATCTGGAGGGTGAGCTGGTTCCCCCCGACCGGTTCCGCACCCGGCTGGAAACCGACCCGGCTTTCCGGGACCTTGTCTTCTCAGCCGTCGCCAACCGCTTCGGCGAATATGAACGGCTGATCGAGGACGTTGCCCTGACCGGGTTCGACGCGCGGCTGGCGCGGGTGCTGCTGCGGCTGGCGGATGATATGGGCGAGGTCCATGCGTCGCACAGCGCGCTGGCCATCGAAACCGCCTCTGGCCGGGCCTTCGTCAGCCGCCGCATGGCCGAAATGGCGCGGGCGGGGTTGGTGGAACAGCATCGCGGCGGTGTGCGGGTGCTGGACCGGGCCGGCTTGGAACGGATTGCCGCAGAAGAACGGTGACTCTGTCACCGCCGCCGGGCGGGCACCGGCGCTATAATCCCTCCATATCGCAACCCTCTCGAAAGGAGACGCGCCATGCCTCGCAACGAAGGTAACATCGACCGCGCCCTGCGCATCATCGCCGGTATCGTCCTGATTGCCCTGGTCTTCGTCGGACCGCAGACCAACTGGGGCTGGATCGGCATCGTGCCGCTGGCCACCGGTCTTGTGGGCTTCTGCCCGCTCTACCGCATCCTCGGTATCAACACCTGCCCGCTGTCGCAGCGTCAGGGCTGAGGCGGAAAAAAATCCCCCGCCTTCGGAGCAAGGAAGGCGGGGGATCGTCACGGGCCGTGCTGTTCAGGGACAGTGGGGGTCAGCGCCGGCCCATGAAATCGCTGCTGACGGAGCCATGAAAGCAGCGCGGGAAAAACGGATACGTATCTGTTGCGAAATAGGTCAGCGTGCCATTGACCACGGCGGCGTTGCATTCATCCAGGTTGCCGCTGCCCGCCACATAGACCCAGTCTTCCTCATAGGTGCCGTCATAGGCCCCGTATGGCGCGGTATCCCGCGTACCATCGCGCAGCTGCCAGCCGGATTGGGCACCGTCGCCGATATAATGGATCTCGAACCCATCCGCGGCCCAGCCGATCAGACTGCCGGATTGCGACCCAACAAGGCTCTCGGACACGCCGTGATAGTGGTAAAGCCCCCGGTGATCCACATGGGCATTCTCGGCGTCCATGCCCAACAGGTCCGCAGCCCCCATCCCCTCCAACCGCCATCCCGACGAGGGATCTCGCGAAAAGCCGCGCGGGCTGCTGGCGTCGTAGAAATCGGCAGTGCCGGGGCGGAACAGAATACCGGTAACCGACACGCCTGAGCTTTGGACATTTTCGGTTATCAGGCCGGTGTCCTCAGGCTCCGCATCGACGCAGACACGGGTGGTCTGTTCAGAGAAACTGTTGGGGTTGCCCGGGTTCGGGAAACGCCCGATATCGTGGTTCGGGCTGGAGTTGGAGGTGATGCAAAGCCGGTCATCCTCCAGCCTGATATCCACCTCGTTCTCATGGGCCTCGCTGGCCTGCACCCACAGGCCAAGCCCAAGGGCCAGGGTCAGTATCAGGGCTTTCCTCATCGCGCGTCCTCCTCGGCGGTTCATGCCGGGTTACACGCGGGGGTTGCGCCCTTCCGTCAAATTTTTTTGAGGTGAGAGCGCTTAGCGCCCGCGCAACTGCCGGGCGCCCCAGATGATCAGGCAGGCCCCGGCAAAACCGACCAGCCCCTGAGAAATCCAGGTGGGCGAGGCGTTGATGCCCACCAGTCGCAACAGGAAATTTGCCACGATGGCCCCGACGATCCCAAGGATCACATTGGCAACCAGCCCGGTATCGGCGCGCATGATATTGCTGGCAATCCAGCCCGCCAGCCCACCGACGATAATCGCCGCGATCCAACCCAAACCTTGCATTCCAGATGCTCCAAATCGTTTCGATGCGGAAACATTAGCACAAGGTCAGCGAGGGGTTGCACCGAAAATCACCGGGCGGCGACGCGTTTTCGAAAACGCGTTTGAAAGGCGCTTCATAGCGCCTTCCACCCGCCCGGCCTAACCGTCGGATCAGTCCCGAAGCAGCTCGTTGATACCGGTCTTGGAGCGGGTCTGCTCGTCCACCCGCTTCACGATCACGGCGCAGTAAAGGTTGATCCCGTTCTTCGACGGCATGGATCCTGCCACGACCACCGAATAGGGCGGCACCTCGCCATACGTGACCTCGCCGGTTTCCCTGTCGACGATCTTGGTGGATTTGCCGATGAAGACGCCCATACCGAGGACCGAGCCTTCGCGCACGATGCAGCCTTCCACGACCTCGGAGCGCGCGCCGATGAAGCAATTGTCTTCAATGATCGTCGGGCCCGCCTGCATGGGCTCCAGTACACCACCGATCCCAACGCCGCCCGACAGGTGAACGTTCTTGCCGATCTGCGCGCAGCTGCCCACGGTGGCCCAGGTATCGACCATGGTGCCGCTGTCCACATAGGCGCCGAGGTTCACGAAGGACGGCATCAAGACCACGCCCGGCGCGATATAGGCCGATTTGCGCACCACACAGTTTGGCACCGCGCGGAAGCCCGCTGCGCCCCATTCGTTTTCGCCCCAGGTCGCCCATTTGCTGTCGACCTTGTCCCACCAGCTGCCGCCCTGGGCGCTGCCGGACTGCATCTCCATGTCCTTCAGGCGGAAGCCAAGAAGAACCGCCTTCTTGGCCCATTGGTTCACATGCCAGTCGCCGCTGTCCTGCCGTTCAGCGACGCGCAGGCTGCCGCTGTCGAGCGCATTGAGCGTGTCCTCGATGGCCTCGCGGGTTTCGCCGGTGGTGGCGGGGGTGATCTGGTCGCGTGCGTCCCAGGCGGCTTCGATGGCTGCTTCCAGCTGAGCGTTGGACATTGGTCCCTCCGAAATGTCTTGGTCTCGGGCGCTATATCGGACGGGGGGCGTCGGCTCAATCAGCAATAACACCTCTCACATCCATGCGATGACGGGTTTCCTCCTCCTGCTGCTCAAGGTAGCGTCGGACCCTGGCCCAGGACCGAAAGGAAACGAGTGATGCATGACGACGCCCGCGACGGGCTGTTCCGCGACGCCCATACCGATATCGAAACCGCCCGCCATGTGCCGGACACGCCGCAGACCCGCGCCCCGGCCTACCGGCTGGCCTTTACGGACGACGATTTCATGTGCCGGGACGAGCTGCGGCCCGTGCGTTTGCAGCTGGAACTGCTGAAGCCGCAGATGATCATGGACGAATACGGCGTGAAATCGACCATCGTGATGTTCGGTGGGGCCCGCATCCCCGAGCCGTCCAAGGCCGACAGCGCGCGCACCCAGACCCTGAGGGACCTGTCGCACTACTATGATGAGGCGCGCAAATTCGCCCGCATCGTCACAGAACGCAGCCTCAACAACGGCCAGCATGACAATATCATCGTTACCGGCGGCGGCCCCGGCGTGATGGAGGCGGGCAGCCGAGGTGCGGCGGATGCGGGGGGCGTGTCCATCGGGCTGAATATCGTGCTGCCGCATGAACAGGCACCCAATGAGTATGTCACGCCCGACCTCTGCTTCAACTTCCACTACTTCGCCATCCGCAAGATGCATTTCCTGATGCGGGCCAAGGCGATCACCATCTTTCCCGGCGGATTCGGCACGCTCGATGAGATGTTCGAAAGCCTGACGCTCATTCAGACGGGCCGGATGGAACGGGTGCCTTTCCTGCTGTTCGGCCGTGCCTTCTGGGAAAGGATCATCAACTGGGAGGCTCTGGCAGATGCGGGTACGATCAGCCCCGAAGACCTTGACCTCTTCCGCTTCGTCGAAACCGCGGAAGAGGCCGTGGAGATCATAGATAGCTGGGGCGACACCGCGCGCCGGGGTGATATTCCGGGGCGCTAGGCCGCCCCGGCATCACCAGCCGACCAGAAGTTCGGCCAGAGCGATCCATGCAGGGATGCTGAGAATGGCAACCGGCGTGCCCAATCCCGTGGATGTACCCACATAGGCCGAGGGGTTTGCCTCGGGCAGGGCACCGCGCAGGGTCGGCGGGCCGGAAATGTCAGAGCTTGACGAGGCCATGACGGCCAGCAGCACCACGCCCCCGGCAGAGAAGCCGGTCAGTTCATGCGCGATCATCCCCGCGCCGAAGCCAAGCGCCCCGTGCAGCAGGGGCCCGGCGATGCCGTAGAGGATATAGGCATGCGCGACCCGCTTCAGCTCCGACAGCCGGGCCCAGGCCTCCATCCCCATGACCAGCATCAGGATCGACAGGAAGCCCCGGAACAGCAGTTCATAAAACCCTTGGAACACCGCATCTGCATTGGCCAGCAACCCGATCATCAACCCCAGCAGCAGCGCGGAAATCGCGGGGCTGCGGAAGGTGTCGGTCAGAATGTCCCGCAACATGCCGCTTTCCAGCCCGTCGATCTGCGCACCGCCCCCGCCCATTGCAACGGTCCCGCCGCCCGTCGCCACCGCCTTGCGCGCCACGCTGACCCGCGCCAGCACGATGGCCGTGACCAGCGCCGCGATATCCATGAACGGGTAAAGCGCGCCGATGAAGCCCTCATAGGGGATCTGCTGTTCATCCAGCATCACCATCCCTGCGGCAAGGGTCGAGGCTGAAACCGCCCCAAAGAGCCCCGCCGTCGCCAGCCCGTCCACCTTCGACACGCCGTTCAGCCGCGCCAGCGTCCGGCTGCCGATCAGCACGATGGCGATGCCCACCAGTACCGCCAGCACGCCGGGCACGATCAACGCCCAGAAATCCGCCTCGCGCACGGAAATCCCGGCGCTGAGACCGACCTTCAGCAGCAGCACCAGAACGATGAACTTGTAAACCGCGTCGGGCACCGTCAGGCGGCTGCCAAGCGCGGCGATCAGAAGCCCGCCAAGCAGGAAGGCGAGGGTCGGATTGCGCAACTGTTCAAGGATCGTTGCGGCGACGGTTGCGATCAGGTCCATGGCATATCCCTCCGTTTGGATCTGCGCTTGGCTACCGCCGACAGATAGGAACAAAAAATATATCTTTTTTCTGATATAGTTCTATTTTCTAAAACATGGGCCCTCTCAACTATCATCACCTGCGCTATTTCCGCGAGGTCGCGCGCCAAGGCCATCTTGGCCGCGCGGCCGAGGTGCTGAACCTGTCGCAATCCGCCATGTCGATCCAGATCCGGCAGTTGGAGGACCGGCTTGGCCACAAGCTTTTCGACCGGGTCGGGCGGCGGCTCGAACTGACGGAGGCGGGGCGCATCGCGCTCGACCACGCCGAGCGGATTTTCTCGGCAGGAGAAGACCTTGTCGCCACACTGAACCGCACCAACACCACCAATCCGCCACTCCGCGTCGGCGCGCTCTCCACCCTGTCGCGTAACTTCCAGCTGCACTTCCTGCGCCCCGCGCTGGCCGGCAATTGCGACGTGGCGCTAAGGTCCGGCAACACGCGCACACTGCTGGCTGATCTCGCGGCGCTGGCGCTCGACGTGGTGCTGACAACCGAGGTTCCGGCTAGCGACCAGGGCGTTGATTTCGCCGCGCAGCGCCTTGCGGAACAGCCTGTGCAACTGCACGGCGCGCCGGAGCGGCTGCGCCACCCCAGCCTGCGCGCGCTTTTGGAAAACGAACCGCTGATCCTGCCCACGGAAAACACCATTCGCGCCGGAATGGACAACCTTCTGGCGCGGCTTCAGGTCAGCCCGCGCATCGCCGCCACGGTGGATGACATGGCCATGGTCCGCCTTCTGGCGCGTGAAGGCGTGGGGTTGGCCGTTGCGCCCGCCGTGGTGCTGGCCGATGAAATCGCCTCCGGCCGCATCGTCACCGCGCCGTTCGACCTCGGCATCTCGGAACCCTTCTACGCCGTCACCGTCCCCCGCCAGTTCCCGCACCCGGCGCTGGCGACGCTTCTGGCAGGCGGGAACGTCACTCCAGAATGATCTCGACAAGTTCCGTCGGCAGGATCGGGCTGAAATTGTCATCCGATACCATGCTGGCCACCAGCCTGCCCTGCCCGTCGCGCCAGACGCTCAGCCCTTCGAGGTTCGAGAACCCGCCATGGGGCGATTGCCAGACCACATCGCCCCCGACCATGCCCTCCGCCGTCACCTCGAAGCGGCGGATTTGATTGGCAAAACCAAAGAGCAGGCTGAAATCCCGCTCCAGCAGAAAGAACCGGCCCCGGTCATCGAAATCCGCCCCGACTGGCAGAAACCGGCCCTCGCGCGGGATGGTCCAGCTTTCGTCCCACGCCCCGTTGGCATAGCGAAACAGCGGAAAGTCCGTATCCCAATCGCCCGACCGTTCCGGCAGAGTGTAGAGCGTCCCTTCGGCATCCACCGCCAGCGCCTCCAGCGAGGCATTGGGCTGCAACGCGGCAAACCCCTCCGCTGCCGGCAGGATCGTGTCGCCATGGGCGTGATGCAGCACGACGCGGTGATCACCCTCAAACGACAGGAACATCCGGCCATCTTCCGCAATCGCCAGCCCCTCGCTATCCCGTGCCGCCCTGTCGCCACGATAGCCGTCCCTTGCATTCAGCAGCTCCGGCTCGGCCAGGGCCAGCGCCACCACGCGCCCGGCCCCGTTGCGGGTGATCTGCCCCCGGATCAGCGCCCCGCGATCCGACAGCGCCACCAGCCCGGTTCCGCCCTCGGTGATCTCGACCGCCGACAGCCCGCCGACCAGATCATGATCGGACCGAATCGCAAAGGCCCCGAGCACGCCCGGTTCCTGCGCTAAAGCGGAAAGGCTGATCCCTGCGGCCAGCGCCGCAATCAGGGCGAGCTGACCAGAACGCGGCTGCATTGGTTCGGCAAATCGCTCAGCATGATTTCCCCGCGCACGGGGGGCGGACGGTTCGGATCGGGCTGCGGGGGCGGCGGATTGAGGATATTGCGCTGCCACGCCCGTGCCTCGTCGCAGCCATCGCCGGGTGGTGGCGCGACCTGTTCAACACAATCGGGCGAGCCATCGGGGCAATGCAGGCGCACGTGGAAATGATAGTGATGCCCATGCAGGGGACGGATCTGGCGCAGGTAGGACCGGTCGCCGGTTTCATTGTCGCACATATAGACCTTGGCACCGGGAAAGACGAAGATACGCGCCACACGCGGATCGCTCGCCGCCTCTCGCAGCAGGTGCCAGTGCTGCTCGGTCCAGTTCTCGCCCACATAGGCCCCGCGCGCCCGGCGGGTTGAGATAGACGACAGGCTCTCGCGCTCTGCTTCGGTCAGGTCCAGCCGGTCGGGCGGCAGCATCCAGATATCGGCATCCAGCCCCGACTGATGGCTCCGGTGCCCGGTCAGCATCGGCCCGCCACGCGGCTGCGCCATGTCGCCGACATAGAGCCCCTCCCACCCCGGCAGGGTCGCCGCAAAGCGGGACAGGTCCTGCACGAAATCGAGCATCTCGGGATGCGCCCAATTGCGGTTACGACTGAGACGCATGGCCTGCCATGTGGGGCCGGTTTCGGGCAACTCCTCCGCCCCCTGGATACAGCCCCGCGCATAGCCGCCATAGACCCGCGCCTGCCCGTCGGATGACTCCAGCAAGTGGCCGAACAGCCGCCGCGCCGGTGTCGCGCTCATGGTAGAAAGCGTCACGCGCTGTTCCTGGTTCAGGGGCGGGTCAGGGCTGTCCCCGGCACAGGAGGACAAGGCAACCACACAAAATCCGGCAAACAGGGCGCGTCGTAGCATCAGGCGCTTTCTCCGTTGGGCTTTACCCAAATCAACATAACCAATCCCAGGCAGAATAGCGCAATCAGCGGGGTGACCCCAAGCCTTTGGTTGTTGGTGATGTCAGTCGTCACCGCAATCAGCCACGGCGCAAGGAAGGTCGTGGCCTTGCCCGACAGGGCATAAAGCCCGAAGGCCTCGGTCATCCGTTCCTGATTGGCCTGCTTGGTCAGCATGTTGCGGCTGGCCGACTGAATGGCCCCGCCTGCCGCACCGATCAGCAGACCGGCGACATAAAACAGCTGATCGGGCAGCGACGACCCTTCCGCTACCGGCATGCCGAATACGGCCTCGGGCGACAGGCCCACGATCAGGCAGGCGGTGAAGATCAGCACCACGCAGCACACCACGATCACCGGCATCGGCCCGAATTTCCGGTCGGCCAGCCCGCCGATCCACGCGAAGACCGCGCCCGAAATGGCGGCGAGAATGCCGAAGATCCCCACTTCCATGATCGACCAGTCCAGCACGCCAAGCGCATAGATGCCGCCGAACGTATACATCCCGTTCAGCGCATCGCGGTAGAACATCGAACTGCCCAGATAGGCCAGCAGGCTGGGATGGCGCGGCAGGCCCTTGATGGTGTGCCACAACTCCCGCAACCCTTCGCCGATCCGGTAATGGGCGCCCGCATGCGGGGGGGCTTCCTTCACCCACAGGAAGAACGGGATCATGAACACCGCATACCAAAGCGCCGTCAGCGGCCCGACCACGCGGGTATCGGCCCCGGTCGCGGGATCAAGGCCCAGAAGCGGTTCGATCCCGGCCATGGTCAGCCCGTTATCGCCTGCCTGGAACACCACCAGCATGATCGCCAGCGCGACCACCCCGCCGATATAGCCAAACCCCCAGCCAGACCCGGAAATCCGGCCCAGTTCCTCTTTCGGGCCCATGGTCGGCAGATAGGCATTGGTGAAGATCGTGGCGAACTCCATCCCGATCAAGCCCATGCCGAAGAACACCAGCGCCCATGTGGTCGAGAAGTCCTGCGGGGCCGTGTACCAACAGCCCCAGGCCCCGACGACATAGAGCGCGGAGAAAAGCCAGATCCACGGCATCCGCCGCCCCGACGTATCCGCGACGCTGCCCAGGACCGGGGCTAGCAGCGCGATCATCACACCGGCAATGGTCAGCCCATAGCCCCACAGCGCCTGCGCTTCGGCCTCGGCGGCCTGCTCGCTCATGCCGCCTGCCATCAGCGCCTCGGCCGCGGTCTGGCCGAAATAGGGGCCGAAGATGAAGGTCAGCATCAGCGTGTTATAGGGCTGGCTGGCCCAGTCGAAGAAATACCAGCCCCAGATACGCTTGGTCGTCGAAATCTCTGCCATGTGCTGCCCTCATATCCCCTTCAGGCAGAATTCAGACATTCCCCCTGTTTGGCAATGAAAAAGGCAGATTACCTTGCAGGCGGCCAGGGTCTGACGGCGTCCGCGTCAATCCAGGCCTGCACCCAGTCGGGCAGGGGCGGCGACTGCCGGTCGATCCCCAGCGCCTCGGCCACCCGGTCCATGGTGACGATCCCGGTCCGGTCCGTGACTGCAGAGCGATAGACGATCTGGTTGCAGCAGGTCTGCCCCTTCCACATGCTCTGTTCCAGATAGATGAACCGGTCATCCCAACCGACCACTCGGCTCAGCATCTCGACCCGCTCAAAGGCCCGGATCCGCGCACGATAGCGCACCGAGGCCCCCGCCATGGTCAGACCCCAGCGCTGTTTGCGCAGCAGCTCAACCAGCCCGGTGCGCCGCGCCAGCGGAATGCGGCCAAGATCATAAAAGGTCAGCGTGCGCCCGTTATTCAGCTCCATCCACAGGTCGATATCCCAGGGCCAACAGCGATGATGGCTGACATGGGTTCCGGTTACCGGCAGGGACGGAGCGTTCCGGGTCACCGCCAGCTGATAGACCATGCGGGCAAAAGGATACATCGGACAAACCCTGAATTGGCAGACAGGGCTACAGAACCCCGCTCGATCCCGGGGTCAACAGGCTCCGTTGCGTCACGCCCTTGCCAATGCGGACCCTCCCCCTTACCTGTGAGCTGGTTTCGAGCAAAGGAAAGCGCCCGCCATGCTGTCGATCATTCAGATCCTCTTGATGCTGATCAGCGTCGCCAAGTTCATCATCATCGCCCATATCATCATGAGCTGGCTGATCAATTTCGGCGTCCTGAACATGCACCAGCCGCTGGTGGCGCAGATCTGGCGCGGGTTGAACCAATTGCTGGAACCGATCTACGGCCCGATCCGCCGCCGCCTGCCCGACATGGGCGGGCTCGACCTTGCACCGCTGATCGTGATCCTCGGCCTCTTCGCCGCAGAAATCCTGATCCGCAATAACGCGGTCTATTTCATCTGAGGTTCTCCCCACCGGACCTGAATGGCTCGGCTGAAGAACAGCGGGGGGCAAAGCCCCCGCACCTACCCAATGTCGCGCGGATCGCCCGTCGCCCAGGCCACCCCGTCGCCCCGGTCCATTGCGGCCATCATGTCCATGTCTTGCCGCGTGATCTCGAAGCTGAACAGATCGAGGTTCTGCTTCATGCGATCCACATTCGTGCTTTTTGGCAGAACGGGATACCCGCTTTGCACGCCCCAACGCAGCAGCAGTTGCGCTTCAGAGACGCCGTAGCGGACAGCCATCGTCTTGAAGGGCGACTCTGCGCTTTGGCTGTCGGCCTTCATCTCTTCCGTCTTGGCAGAGCTCTGCCCCGGCTCTGCCCGCCAGGTCGACAGCGGCACCAGAGAGCTATAGGCAATCGGCAAGATACCCTCGGCCCGCAGGAAGGCAACAAGATCGGGCTTCTGCGACCATGGGTGCAATTCGATCTGGTTCGCCTCTGGCAGTGGCAGGCCGGCGGCGCGGATTTCTTCGATATGTGCCTCGGTATAGTTGCTGACACCAATGGCCCGCACCACCCCCTCGGCCTTCAGGTCGCAGAGTGCCTGCCATTGCTCGACCCGCTTTTCGACCCCAGAGGGCGCATGGATCAGGTAGAGGTCGATCACATCCAGACCGAGCGCCGTTCGGCTGGCTTCGAAGGCCGCGCGCGTTTCGTCATATCCCTTGGGCGGATCCCCCCACGCAGCATTCCCGGGCCACAGTTTGGTTGTCACGAACAGGTCGTCGCGGGACAGACCTGCGCGGGCGATCCCGTCGGCGATTCCGCCCCCGACTCCAGCCTCGTTGTGATAGCCGGCTGCCGTGTCGATATGGCGGTAACCGACAGAAATGGCATCGGCCACCACGCCCGCCGCGTCATTGTCGGCAATCAGGTATGTGCCAAAGCCGACGGCGGGTATGTGGATGTCACCAAGTGCAAAGCGTGACTGGAGGGGTGTCATATCAGGTCTCCTCTTTGTTGAGGTGACCATATGGCCCCGCTGAAAACCATGCTTGCCTGATCATCCGAACGATTTGTCAAATCCTGCGAAGCTAGCAGAATTTTTACCAAAGCGCCGGATCGTCTGTCATGATGAGACGAGGAGGCTGAACAATGCGAGAGACAGAGCTTGATTCCCTTATTCAGAGACTGATGGCTTCGGATGAAAGGGGGTTTCCGGAGGGCGTTTTCCCCGTGATAGAGTCGCAACCACGGCTCATCGAGGCCAGTGTCTACAACCCCGTCATTTGCCTGATCCTTCAAGGATCGAAAGAAACGACAAGCCACAAGGGCACCGTACATCTTGCCGAAGGGGACATGCTGGTCGTATCCCATGATACGCCGGTAACGGCCCGGATCACACGAGCGCCGTATCTGGCACTGATCATGCCCATTGACCTGTCGCGGATCCGGTCGCTTGCGGACAGCCTGCCGGATCATCCTCCGCGGGATTTCGCCGGAACCGGGGTCATGCGCTCTGCCGTTGCCGACAGGGCCCTGTTGCAGACGCTTGAACGACTGCTTGAACTGGAACCGGGGTCTGCCGATGACAAGGTCCTGACACCTCTGCTGTTGACCGAACTGCACTATCGCCTGCTCATGTCGCCCGCCGGGGGGATGCTGCGACGACTGCTGTCACCCACCAGTCAGGAAAGCCGGATCGCGCGAGTCGCATCCCTGATCCGGCGCAATTATGCACAACCCCAACGCCTGCCCGATCTGGCACGAGAGGCCGGGATGGGACAATCGGCCTTCCATCAGCATTTCAAGGCGCTGACGGGAACCACGCCCTTGCAGTTCCAGAAGGATGTGCGCCTGTCAGAGGCGCTCCGCCTGTTGGAGGAGGGCACACAATCCGTCACGCAGATCGGCTATGCCGTGGGCTATGAAAGCCCCGCGCAGTTCAGCCGTGAATTTTCGCGCCGGTTTGGACGGCCCCCGCAGCAGGTGCTGAAACAACCGCTATCCGCCGCGGAATAGCGATCAGCGCAGCCAGACCTCGACGCGCCGGTTCACCGCGCGCCCTGCCTCGCTGTCGTCGCAGGCCATGGGCAGCGCCTCGCCAAACCCGGCGACCCGCAAGGTGACGCGGTTCAGGTCGCCCTCTTCCGCTGCAGCGATGACGGCCAGCCGCACTGCTTCCGCCCGCCCGCGCGACAGGCGCAGATTGGCCCCGGCGCTACCCTGCCCGTCGGAAAACCCTACGAACAGCAGTTCGCGCCCATCAAAGGCCCCCCGTTCAATCGCCCGCGCCAGTCGCGACACTGCGGACAGTGACTGTGGGTCAAGCTCGGTCGTGCCTTCCTCGAACCGCAGCGTTGTTGACAGCCGTTCCGCCCCGGACATGGCGGTGACGAGGTCTTGCAGATCCTCCAGCGCAATCTCATCCCCGGCGGCGGTCACCGCATTGGCCAGCCGTTCCCCCTGTGTGGCCAGCGGTTGCAGGGTGATCCCCTGATTGACGAAGCCAAGGCGGCGGATCACCCGGTCGGCCTCGGCGCTTTCGAAGAACCGCATGAAATCGCGCACCAGTTGCGGCATGCGCCGAACCGGAAGGTACATCAGCAAAGGCGCGGTCAGCGGGTAGTCTTCGGATTTAAGGCTGCTCGCCGTAGCGTGCTGAACGAAGCCGCAGGCGCCGCGCAGGGGCAGCATGCGGGCATTGCCGGTGCGGGAAAATCGTCCGATGCCGATGGCATAGGGATCGCGGGCCACGGCGTCGGCAAGGTCGGTCGCGTCGCTATGGCGTTCGGCGCGGTCACTGGTGTTCAACCCGAAAGGCGACATGACCCGCGCTGCGACGTCCTGCGCATGGCCGCTTTCAGGATCCATCAGGTGCAGCGCAATGGGGGCATCCGGGCCGCCGATCTCCTGCCAATTGCTGATCTCTCCTGCAAAGATGTGGGCCAAATCCTCCAGCGACAGCGCATCGACTGGATTGGTCACCGCCACCAAAGGCACCAATGCGTCCAGCGCCAGAACCCGGCTGCGGGCCACCATCGACAGATCGCCCTGATCGGCGGCTTCTGCGGCGTCTTCCTCTGCCTCATCGGGTTCCCGCAGCGCAAGCGCCACATCGGTGTCCCGGTCCAGCAGCGCCTGAAGTCCCGCATCGGTGGTGGTCGAGGTCACGTAGAACCGGGCGGCGAGCACCTCATCCTCCCCGCGCATCAAGGCGAAGAGCGAGCGGTTTTCCGCAAGGATCTGCCGCCGAACGGTCATGTCACGGGCGGCGGCGAACCGTTCGATCAGCGCCGGGAACAATTGCTCGGCGATCACCGGTGCCCCCATGAACCGCACCTCGGCCACGTAGTTCTGCAAATCCGGGCAGCCGGGGCCCCGACAGGTGACGCCCTGTGCATTGACGGTCAGCGGTCCGAAGATCGAGTCGATCCGGTAGTATTCGCCGTCGAACCCTATGATCGTGCCCGACAATTCCACCGATCCATCGAGCGAGCGAAGCTCCACATCCTGGGCGGAGGCGAAGCAGGTCGTCATCAAAACGGTAAGAGCGGCCAAAACGGCCGCCCAGACTTGAACAATCATGAAGCGTGGTGCCGGTGAAGATCAGTTTGAGGCGACTCTCAGGTCATGCAGCAGATTTTGCAACACCAGATAGTCACCCACAGCGTCACAGTCGGGCAGGGTGAAGGTCAGTTCGATGACCGCAACGCGCCCGTCTTCTTCCAGTTCCAGGGTCCGGGCCAGCGTGTCCTGCCCGCAATTTGCTTCGGTCACCGGGGCTTCGATGGTCAGGCGCACATTGCCGTTTCCATCCAGTGCGTCGCGCGGGAAGGAATAGATCTGCGCCAGCATCGGATTGTCGACATCAGCATCGCCCACCTGCATGACGAACCCGCCTTCACCGGCCACGGCGCGATCCACGCTGCCGGCGTGATCCAGCCAGATATGGCCAGGATCGCCATAGGTGGCACCAAATTCCATTGCGTGCAGTTCCAGCGCGCGATCTTCGTTCCATTGCAACCCGACACGGTAGTAGCTGTCGAGATCAGGCACGATGGCGAGCGAGGAGTCGCTGGCACCATCGGGCATGCGGATGGTGAAGAAGGCCGGGTTTTCAAAGACCGGCACATCCATAGTCAACAGGCCCATCACATCTGTGCGGCCGGTCAGGTTCAGGCCGGAATGTTCGATGATCACCCGCGAATGGGGCTGGCAGGGGTCCATGATATCGAGCGCCACGATGGCGCCTTCGCTGGCCGAGGTGCTGACGGAAAGGCCGCAGGGCAGGCCGAAGGGGCTGAGCGCCTGATCGGTCACGGTGGTGGTGGCATCCGATGCCTGAGCGAGCCGTTGGGGCTGCGGCAAGGCGGGCGCTTCGGGTGCCTCCACGGGCAGGGCAAGGGCCGGGGCCGGGGTCTCAATCGGGGTATTGGCCCCGTTTGATCCGGTGCTGGCGGATGTCAGAACCGTTACCTCGGGCTCTGCGCTTGCCTGGCCCTGGATCAGTTCTCGCATGGTTTCCACGTTCAGCGGGCGGATGTTGGAGGAACGCGCCTCGGTCATCAGCGCACCAAAGGTCAGCGCACCCAATCCGATGGTCGCAATGGCAATAATACGGGGCGAGATATTCATGACGGTCTCCGGCTCACTACCTGGAAACAATCCCGCTCAATTGGGGCGATATTGCGGAGATGCGAGGGAAATGAAGGGGAATCAGGTGCTGCGGTCGCCCAGGCTTTCCAGATAGGCGGCAAAGCTGAACCGGCTGGTGACGAGCGCAGAGAACGCGTCGAACACCGCCTGCGGATCGAACGGCGTGTCAGAGCCGAGCAGGTGGTAATGCAGCCCGGCCTTGAACCCCGGATCGAGCAGTTCCGAGACGACCGGCGTGCCGCAGACATAGGCGCTGAGCAGGCGGGGGGCCTCGGTATAGATGCCGTCCTCGAAATGGATGTTCAGAACGGCGCTGTGGGCGCGGATCATCTGATCCAGATCGTCGAAGAAGGTGCCATCCTCGGCACGAGTCACCTTGAACCGGTCGATTCCCTGCAACACGCCCTTGCGCCGCTTGCCGCCGGTCCAGCCGAAGAACAGGATCTCGTCCCGCGTGGGCGGCGTGTAGGGGTGAGGGGTGGCGGGGAAGATATGGGGGCCGAAGCTCAGCTTGCGACGGTTTTTCGGCAGCCCAAGTTCTGCGTCATAGAAGGCGGTATTATAGGCCGACAGGTCAAGTACCCGATGCGACCGGCGCACGGCCTTGAGGATGCGTTGCAGGTTGGACCGTTTTCGGGATGGCCAGAGCGCGGCCCCGCCGGCCTCGAAAAGCTGCTCGGTCTGAATTGCGACTCGGAACCCGGGGCGGGACCATTCACCGCCAAACTCCTGATGCACGCCGCAATAGACCGTGGTGGGCGGCCCGTCGCAGGCCGCGTCCGGCAACCCGTTCAGGATATCGCGCGCCATCTGGTCCAGAACCGGATGGACCGACAGGAAGGTCAGGCTGCCACGGGTCCGCTCGAACAGCTCCGCCATGTCAGCCAGCCCGTCTTGCCACGGTCACAGACGACCGTGGCAGTGCTTGAACTTCTTGCCCGAGCCACAGGGGCAGGCATCATTACGACCGGGATTGCCCCAGGTGTCGGGGTTGTTTTCGTCGAAACCGGGCGCGGCGTTGGAATCCGGGTCCGGCCCGGCAGCAGCGGCAGAGGCAGCGTCGGCAGCGTCCAGAGCGGCAGCCTGGGTCGCGGCCTGACGTTCCTGCATCTGGCGCATGATTTCCTGCTGCTGTTCAGGGGTCAGCGGCTGAATGCGGCTCAGCTTCTCGGTCACATCTGCGCGCAGGCCGTCGAGCATCATCTCGAACAGCTGGAAGCCCTCGGTCTTGTATTCGTTCAGCGGATCGCGCTGCGCGTAGCCCCGGAAACCGACGACCGAGCGCAGATGTTCCAGCGTCAGCAGATGTTCGCGCCATTTGGTGTCGATGGTCTGCAACAGAAGCTGCTTCTCGATCTGACGCATGTTTTCCGGGCCGAAATCCACGGCCTTCTTCGCCATTTGCTCGTCCGAGGCCTGCGCAATGCGTTCGCGCATCACGTCATCATCAACGCCTTCTTCATCGCCCCATGCCTGTACCGGCAGATCCAGCGCCATGGCCTTCTTGATGGCCTCGTGCAGCCCGTCCGTGTCCCACTGATCGGCATAGGACCGCGGCGGCATGTAGGTTTCGATGATATCGTCAATCACCTGATGGCGCATGTCGCGGGTGATTTCGTTGATATCCTCGGCAGCCATGATTTCCAGACGCTGGCCGAAGATGGCTTTCCGCTGATCGTTCATCACGTCGTCGAATTTGAGCAGCTGCTTGCGGATGTCGAAGTTGCGGCCTTCAACCTTGGCCTGCGCGCGTTCCAGAGACTTGTTGACCCAGGGGTGAACGATGGCTTCACCTTCCTGAAGGCCAAGCGTGGACAACATCTTGTCCAGCCGTTCGGACCCGAAAATGCGCATCAGGTCATCTTCCAGAGACAGGAAGAAGCTGGACCGACCGGGGTCACCCTGACGACCGGAGCGGCCGCGCAGCTGGTTGTCGATGCGGCGGCTTTCATGGCGTTCGGTGGCCAGAACAAACAGCCCGCCCGCGTCTTTCACCGCCTGTTCATCGGCTTCATGCGCCTCTTCGATGCGCGCACGGATTTCATCGGGGTGGCCCTCGGGATCGGCGGCGATGGCCTCCATGATCTTGAACTCGACATTGCCACCGAGTTTGATGTCAGTGCCGCGACCAGCCATGTTGGTGGCGATGGTCACAGCGCCCAGTTTGCCCGCGTCGGCGACGATCTGCGCTTCCTGTTCGTGCTGGCGCGCGTTCAGGATGTTGTGGGGCAGCTTGGCCTTGGTCAGCATCTGGCCCAGCATTTCCGATTTCTCGATGGACGTGGTGCCGACCAGAACCGGCTGGCCCTTTTCGTGCGCGGCGCGGATTTCCTCGACGATGGCCTCGTATTTCTCGCGGCCCGTGCGGTAGACCTTGTCGTCTTCGTCAATCCGGGCAATGGGGCGGTTGGTGGGCACCTCGACCACGCCAAGCCCGTAGATCGACATGAATTCCTCGGCCTCGGTCGCGGCGGTGCCGGTCATGCCGCCAAGTTTGTCATAAAGGCGGAAGTAGTTCTGGAAGGTCACGCTGGCCAGCGTCACGTTTTCGGGCTGGATGCTGACGCCTTCCTTGGCCTCGATCGCCTGGTGCAGACCATCGGACAGGCGGCGGCCCGCCATCATGCGGCCGGTGAATTCGTCGATCAGCACCACCTCGCCGCCACGGACGATATATTCCTTGTCCTTGGTAAAGGTCTTGTGGGCACGCAGCGCGTTGGTGGCGTGGTGCACGATGGTCGTGGACTCCGGGTCATAGAGGCTCTGCCCCTCAGGCAGAATGCCGACCTCGTGAAGCTTCTCTTCCAGGAAGTCGTTACCCTCGTCGGTATAGGTCACCTGACGGGTCTTTTCGTCATGGGTGTAATGCTCATCCTGAATGAACGGCATGACCTCGTTCATCTTGGTGTAGAGGTCAGAGCGGTCATCGGACGGGCCCGAGATGATCAGCGGCGTCCGCGCCTCGTCGATCAGGATCGAGTCCACCTCGTCAACAATCGCGAAGTTGTGACCGCGCTGCGCCATGTCCGACAGGTTGGCGCGCATGTTGTCGCGCAGGTAGTCGAAGCCAAGCTCATTGTTGGTCGCGTAGGTGATGTCGGCCTTGTAGGCCTCGCGCTTCTCGGCATCGGGCTGACGCGGGTAGACGACACCGGTGGTCATGCCAAGCGCGGTGTAGACCTTGCTCATCCACTCGGCGTCCCGCTTGGCGAGGTAGTCGTTGACGGTAACGATATGCACGCCCTTGCCAGTCAGCGCGTTCAGATAGGCGGGGAAGGTGGCGACGAGGGTCTTGCCTTCACCCGTTTTCATCTCGGAAATATTGCCTTCGTGCAGGAAGATACCGCCCATAAGCTGCACGTCGAAAGCCCGCAGGCCAAGGGCACGGCG
The DNA here is from genome assembly GCF_965215655.1 of Nioella sp. Taxonomy (GTDB): domain Bacteria; phylum Pseudomonadota; class Alphaproteobacteria; order Rhodobacterales; family Rhodobacteraceae; genus Nioella. The sequence goes on along the minus strand of NZ_OZ244111.1, from coordinate 5,571 downwards.
GGCGGCTTCGCGGCAGTTTGCGAAGGCTTCGGGCAGCAGGTCATCCAGGCTTTCGCCATTCTGAGCCCGGTTGCGCAATTCGGCGGTCTTTTCGACGATCTGCGTGTCGGTGAGCTTCTCGAACTCGGGCTCCAGCGCGTTGATCTTTTCGACGGTGGGGCGCGTGGCTTTGACCTTGCGATCATTGGGCGTGCCGAAGACCTTCTTCGCGAGTGTTCCGAGACCGAGCATATGTTTATCGCCTTCCGCGCCGTCACGCCGCGTGTTGCGGCTGCAATCTGCCAAACCTTTGGGCATCGGGTTGTCCGGCACCTTGCGGGCGTCTAAAACGACCACCAAGTCAGGCCGGGCCCCAATGCCAAACCAGAGTTGGACATAAGGGGCTGTCGGAAATGTGTCAACGCGGCCGGGAGTCCTTCGCGGCCAACCAACATGGGAAACTCTTCAATGACGAAACGAATTCTTGCCGGCGCGGCCCTGTCCGCGCTTATGATCACACCCGCCATGGCGCAAGATGCGGACACCGTGCTTGCAACGATCAATGGTCAGGACATCACCCTTGGCCATATCATCGTGGCGCATTCGCAACTGCCCGAACAGTATCAGGCGCTGCCCGATGACGTGTTGCTGACCGGCATTCTGGAACAGCTGGTGCAGCAGGAGATCGTGGCCACCGCCGCGCGGGACGACCTGTCCGCCGCCATGCGCCTTGGGCTGGAGAACGAAGAACGCGCCTATGTCGCGGCCCTGACGCTGGACGAGATCGCCTTGGCCGAGATTCCGGCAGAAGAATTGCAGGCCGCCTATGACGCCGAGTTTGGCGAGATGGAGGCCGTCACCGAATACAATGCCTCGCACATCCTGGTGGAAACCCAGGAAGAGGCGCAGGCTCTGGTCGAGGAACTGGAAGGCGGCGCGGATTTCGCGGAACTGGCGCGCGAACATTCCACTGGCCCATCTGGCCCGAATGGCGGGCAGCTTGGCTGGTTCACCGCAGGCATGATGGTGCCCTCCTTCGAAGAGGCCGTGTTCGCGCTGGAAGTGGGTGAGGTTTCGCCCCCCGTTGAAACCCGCTTCGGCTGGCACGTCGTCATCCTGAATGACAGCCGCGACCAGGCCGCCCCGGCGCTGGAAGAGGTGCGCGAGCAGCTGGAAGAGGGTCTGCGTCAGGCCCGCGTCGATGCGCATATCGAATCCCTGACCGCAGCGGCCGAAATCGACCGTCCGGAGCTTGACATTGACCCGGCTCTGATCCGCAATCTCGATCTGCTGGACAACTGATTTGCCACAAGGGGCGGGCATGGCCAAGAAAGACAAGAAGGCGAAACACGGCAAGGCAACCGGAGAGGTGGCCGAGCTGAAACGCAAGCTGAACAAACTGCGCAAGAAGCTCAAGCAAGAGCGTGACGGCGCCGAGGCCAGCTCGCCCGCTGCTACCCCGGCGCCTGCGATTTCCCCGCTGGCGCCGAAGGACGGGTTCCCGTCCATCCCCCCCATCGAGGGGCTGCGCCTGTCGGCTGTTGCCGCTGGCGTGAAATACAAGGGTCGCAAGGACGTGATGCTGGCGGAACTTGCGCCCGGCAGCACGATTGCAGGCGTATTTACCAAGTCGTCCACCCGGTCTGCCCCGGTGCTGGACTGTGAGGCCAAGCTTGCGGCGCTGAAACCCGGCGCGGCCAAGGGCTTTGCCTTCATCGTCAACGCGGGCAATTCTAACGCCTTCACTGGCCATGCCGGGCAGCAGACCGTGGACGAGGTCACCGGATCGCTGGCGCAGCTGATGAACCTGCCGAAAGGGCATGTGTTTTCATCCTCCACCGGCGTGATCGGGCAACCTTTGCCACCCGAAAAGATCACCCATGCGCTGACGGACCTGCGCGACGGGCTGGCCGAAGGCAACTGGGAAGACGCCGCCCGCGCCATCATGACGACCGACACCTTCCCCAAAGGCGCAGTGCGTCAGGTGGATCTGGATGGCCAGGCCGTGACGATTGCCGGTTTCGCCAAGGGTTCGGGCATGATCGCGCCGGATATGGCGACGATGCTGGGATATGTCTTTACCGATGCCGCCGTGACGCAGCCCGCTCTTCAGGCGATGCTGAAATCCGGCACGAATGTCAGCTTCAACGCGGTGACCGTCGACAGTGACACCTCGACCTCTGACACAGTGCTGGTCGCGGCCACCGGCATGGCTGGGAACCATCCGATTACCTCTTCCCGAACCGAGGCGGGCCGTGCCTTCGCCTCTGGTCTGACCGAGGTGCTGCAGGATCTCGCGTTGCAGATCGTGCGCGATGGCGAGGGCGCGACGAAACTGGTCGAGGTTCGCGTGACCGGCGCGAAAACCGCCCGCGACGCCGACAAGGTGGCCCGCGCGATTGCCAATTCCCCACTGGTGAAAACCGCCATTGCGGGTGAAGATCCGAACTGGGGGCGCATCGTCATGGCCGTGGGCAAGTCGGGGGCTGCCGCTGACAGGGACCTGTTGAACATCCGTTTTGGCGACATCCTCGTGGCCGAGAAAGGCTGGGTCGCGGAAAGCTACACGGAAGAGGCGGGCGCCGCTTACATGAAGCAGGAAGAACTGGTCGTTGCTGTGGATATGGGTCTTGGCAGCGGCGAGGCCACGGTCTGGACCTGCGACCTGACCCATCAATACATCACCATCAACGCGGATTACCGGTCGTGAAAACCGTTCTGGTTTCCGCCGTTGCGCTGATCGACCCAGACGGGCGCGTGCTGCTGGCACAGCGCCCCGAGGGCAAGTCGATGGCGGGTTTGTGGGAGTTTCCGGGCGGCAAGGTCGAACCGGGTGAAACGCCCGAGGCCGCGCTGATCCGCGAGCTGCACGAGGAACTGGGCATCGACACCTGGGAAAGCTGCCTTGCCCCCCTGACCTTCGCCAGCCACACATATGACGATTTCCACCTGCTAATGCCGCTCTTTGCCTGCCGCAAATGGCAGGGCATCGTTACTGCGCAGGAAGGGCAGCAATTGTCCTGGGTCCGGGCGGCTCAATTGCGGGATTACCCGATGCCTCCAGCAGACATTCCCCTCATCCCGATCCTGCGCGATTGGCTCTGAGTGGCCGTTTGCGCCTGCGAAGTATCCGCAAGGATAGCCTTTCCAGTGGTGACATGCTGTCAAGGATGCCTAAACTCTCAGGCTTGTTCAGCTTCGGAAGAGAAACATGATCAAGACTATCATTCTCGGTTCCTGCGTTTCCGTGCAAGGCACTTTCGTGAAGACGCTCACCAACGGGTTCATCGTCGTACGGGTCGGCCAGACCGAATTTGCCGGCCCCCCGGTTGTCGCCGCTTAGACCCAGCCAGACAGGTTTACGTCGATCACGTCTGCAAGCGCGCTGATATGCGCGTCTTCGTCGTTCAGACATGGAATATAGGTAAACTCTTCCCCGCCCGCCTCTTCGAAGCTTTCCTTGATCTCTTCGTTGATCTCTTCCAGCGTTTCGATGCAGTCGGCGCTGAAGGCAGGCGCGATGACAGCGATCCGCTTCTTTCCTGCCTCGGCAAGCCGCGCGACTTCCTCGACCGTGTAGGGCTTCAGCCATTCCTCGGGGCCGAACTTCGACTGGAAGGTGGTGACGATCTGGCTCTTGTCCCAGCCAAGCCGTTCGCGCAGCAGGCGCGTCGTCTTCTGGCACTGGCAATGGTAGGGGTCACCCTGCATCAGGTAGCGTTCCGGCATCCCGTGGTAGGACGCGACCAGGATATCCGGCTTGGTTTCCATGGCGGCATAGGCCCGTTCCACTGACCCGGCCAGCGCATCCACGTAGGACGGATGATTAAAATAGGCGGGCAGGGTGCGGACCGAGGGCTGCCACGCTTCCTCCATCAGCGCGCGGAAGAACTGGTCATTTGCCGTGGCCGAGGTCGCGCCTGCATATTGCGGGTAGAGCGGCACGAACAGGATCTTGTCACATCCCGCCTCGACCATCGCCCGCACCTTGGACTTGGTCGACGGGTTGCCGTAGCGCATGCAGAAATCAACCATCACGGTGTCGCCGTGCCGTTCCTGCATCTCGGCGGCCATCTTGGCGGTCTGGTCCTTGGTGATCGTCATCAGCGGGCTTTCGCCCTTGTCATGGTTCCAGATCGACTTGTAGGCCGCGCCGGAACTGAAGGGCCGTTTGGTCAGGATGATCGCCTGCAGAATCGGTTGCCATTTCCACGCCGGGTAGTCGATGACCCGTTGATCCGACAGAAACTCGTTCAGATAGCGGCGCATCGGCCAATAGGTGTAATCGTCGGGCGTGCCGAGATTGGCGAGCAGAACGCCGATCTTCCCGAACTTGACGGGGGGATGATCAGCGGGGGCGTGCGGCAGAGCGTGGGTCATTCCTGGCCTCTTGTGTTGGGTGCCGGCACGGGGCGGGCGGTTTCATCGAATTCGGTTGTGTCCAGCGCCTCAGCCAACCGCGCGGCGGCGGATCCGGGGCGAAGCGGTTTCTGCTGGCTGTCATGCGGGCTCCAGCCCGTCAGGAACACCAGTTCAAATGTCGCGGTTATGCGGCCATCTTCCGCCGGATAGCGTTCCGCGTAGATCTGCGCGGCGCGGGCGAAGAGCGCGCGGGGCGGGGTGGCCTTGTGGCGCGCGGCGAGTGCATTCGTCTCGCCCATATCCCGCAAATCGCGCATCAGGTGGAACATGGTCTGATAGGTCACCCGCTGCGGCAGCCGATCCGCCACGGGCAGCGACAGGCCAGCCCTGCCCAGAAGCCCGCCAAGGTCGCGGATTTCCCCCATCGGCGCAACGCGCGGGGACAGCCCGCCCATGACCTCGCTTTCGGCCTGCGCCAATGCGGCGCGCAGCTCGTGCAGGGTCTCGCCCCCCAGCATCGCGACCATCAGCAGACCGTCGGGCCGCAGGGCGCGGCGGCATTGCACCAGTTGCCCTACTGGGTCTTCGGCCCAATGCAGGCCCAGTACATGGCACACAAGATCGTGCGCGCCGGGGTCGAGCGCCAGAACATCTTCATCCGGCACAATGACCGCATCGGGCAGGAAATCAGCCCACTGGTCCGGAAAAGATGTCACGATCGCTGGCGATGTAAACGTCCTGTTAACGTCGAGCAGTCTTTCCTGAAGCTCGAACCGCGCCTCGTCATGCAGAAAACCCGCCCGATCCAGCCGCGCGCGGGCGCGGTGGTGGGTCAAGGCCTCTTGATCAATCAGCTTGGGCCGGGTCATGTCAGTCTTGGCGGTCATGTCGCAGCAACCTAGGGGGCCGGGATGAAATTGCAAACGGCTGTGAATGCGGTGTTTCCGCCCGATTGCGTCTGTTGCGGTGCGCCGGTCGAGACGGAGTTCGGCCTGTGTGCAAATTGCTGGAGCGATACGCCCTTCATTACCGGCCCTTCCTGCGACCAATGCGGCACGCCCCTGCCCGGATCTGACCCGGAACCGGGTCTGCGCTGCGATGACTGCATGACAATCGCGCGGCCCTGGGACAAGGGGCGCGCTGTCTTCACATATTCCGGCAACGGGCGAAAGATGGTTCTGCGCCTGAAACACGGCGACCAGCCCGCGATTGCGCGCGCGGCGGGCAAAT